>JBDTHH010000662.1:0-39962 GCA_039937055.1 Ktedonobacteraceae bacterium
CGAGGCCCAGAATTTCGCAGGCGCCGCGCACCTCGGCATGCACGGGAATAGCCTGCTCGTCAAGCGCAACTGAAACCTCCGACCCCAGGGCCATCTCGTTGAGTGAAGTCGCGACCCCGCCGCGCGTTGGGTCTTTCAGACAATGGATGCCAGCGCCTGCCGCTTCCAGCAGAGCGGCGACCAGCGTGTGGAGCGGCGCGCTATCGCTTTGAATGTCCGTTTCGATTTCAAGCGCCTCGCGTGCCAGCATAATAGCGATACCGTGATCTCCCACCGGCCCGCTCAATAACACCCGGTCTCCCGGCTGCAAGCAGGTCTGTCCGATCGCTAAGGGCGCGCGAATAATCCCAATCCCTGCCGTGTTGATGAACATGCCATCAGCTTTGCCGCGCTGGACGACCTTCGTATCGCCTGTCACAATGGCCACACCCGCGGCCGCCGCCGCGCTGGCCATCGAGGCGACGATGGTGCGCAGGTCAGCAATGGGAAAGCCTTCCTCCAGGATAAAGCCCGCCGAGAGGTATAAAGGTACAGCCCCGGACATGGCAAGGTCGTTGATCGTGCCATGCACGGCCAGTTTTCCGATATCTCCCCCTGGGAAGAAAAGTGGGCTGACAACGTAGGTGTCGGTCGTGAAGGCCATCCGCTGGTCCGTTCCCTCAATGGCGAAGGTGGCGGCATCATCCATGGGATCGAGCATGGGATTGGAGAAAGCTGGCGCGATAACCCCCTCGATGAGATTGTGCGTAGATTTTCCGCCGCTGCCATGGCTGAGGGTAATCTTTTCATCGCGCAAATAGAATTTATGGCGGCGCGCCTGTTTACTGCGCTCGATCTTCTTCAGGATGTCATCCAAGCGTGTCGCGTCACCTGTTACAAACGTATCCATAGTACCTTCCTTAGTGCATATCTACGATCTGGCCATGGGTAGAATTGAGAGGCGTGTGCGCTCAGATGCCATAGAGAAGCGCCCGTAGTTGAAGTACGCGGCGCATGCGCCCTCCGGCGACACCATGCACGTGCCGATGGGTGTCTCAGGCGTGCAGGCAGTTCCGAAGACTTTGCACTCCCAGGGCTTAATGACGCCCTTGAGCACCTCGCCGCACTGGCAGGCCTTGGGGTCAGCCACACGCAGACCAGGCACCTGGAAGCGCGCCTCGGCATCCCAATCGACATACTCTGAACGCAGCTTCAAGGCGCTGTGCGTGATGAAGCCCAGGCCGCGCCACTCGAAGAACGGTCGGAGTTCCATGGTGGCAGCCATGGCCTGAAGCGCTTTCACATTGCCCTCCGCTCGCACGACGCGCGCATACTGATTCTCGACCTCGGCGCGACCCTCGTCTAGCTGCTTCACCAGCATGTAGACCGATTGGATGATATCCAGCGGTTCGAAGCCGGCGATCACCACGGGCTTGTGGTGGTCACGCGCCACAAAGTTGTAGGGACGCATGCCGATCACCATACTGACATGGCCGGCGCCGATGAAACCGTCCAGGCGCAGGTCGGGTGAGTCAAGAATGGCTTTCATGGCAGGAATGATCGTGACATGATTGCAGAAGACTGAGAAATTCTTGATCCCTTCGGCCTTTGCGCGCATGAGAGTGACGGCGGTCGAGGGAGCGGTGGTCTCAAAGCCGATGGCGAAGAAGACGACCTGGCGCTCGGGATGCTGGCGAGCAAGCTTGAGGGCATCGAGCGGCGAGTAGACGAAGCGCACATCAGCCCCGTCGGCTTTGGCATCCAGCAGGCTGCCTTTTGAGCCAGGCACGCGCATCATGTCGCCAAAGGTCGTGAAGATCACGCCATCCAGACGCGCCATGGCGATGGCATCATCGATGAGGCCCATCGGCAAGACACAGACAGGGCAGCCCGGCCCATGCACCAGGTCGATGTTGGGCGGCAAGACATCCTCGATGCCATGCTTATAGATAGTATGCGTATGGCCCCCGCACACCTCCATAAACTTGAGAGGTCGGGAAGCTGAGAGTTTCGCAATTTCTTCACAGATGCGCTTTGCCAGTTCAGGATCGCGATACTCGTCAACATATTTCATGTCCATGGAACTTCTCCTTCTGGTCCTTGCTTTAAAACTACCGGGCACGCAGCGTTGTAACTGTCCATCTAAGATGTGGACCTCAATACTGCCTGAATTACCTCAAGAAGCGCATGATAGGCTGTTGCGTGCGCCTCCTGGATGCGCGGGATGTGGTCGCTGGGCGAGGTGATGCAATAGTCTACTGCCGGCGAGCGCGCGGTTTTTCCACCGTCATAACCAGCCAGCCCGATGGTCAGCAACCCCTGCTTCTTTGCCTGTTCAAGCGCTACCAGGACGTTGGTCGAATTGCCGCTGGTTGAAATACCCACGGCGATATCGCCCCGGCGCCCGAAGGCAATCATCTGTCGCGCATAGATATTGTCAAACCCGACATCGTTGGCGACGGCCGTGACGACCGCGATGTCGTTGGTAAGGGCGATGGCAGGCAGAGGCGTCCAGTCGGGAAAAGGCGGAGTCAGCAGGTCGGCCACCAGATCCTGGGCGTCAGTCGTACTTCCGCCATTGCCGAAAGCCAGCAGCGTGGCTCCATGCGCGAAGGCGAGCGCCATGGCGCGGCCAGCAGCAATGATGGACTCCAGGGAATATGCGAGCGTTGCGCGCCGCAGGGCTATCACCTCTCGACACTTCTCAAGCGTCGAGTGTTGCACCTGGGCCTGCACGTCCTCTATGCTGGACTTGCCTCCCTCAAAGAGATAGGGATAAAAGAGCCGGTCGTACTCTGACCCTTCGCTATCAGGCATCATGCGCCTCGCCTACTCGTGAAATAGCCACGCCGCCATGCACCAGCAACATATCTCCCGCGCCAACATCGTCTACCAGCGAAATATCAACTTCTTCCAGCGCATTGCTGATCGTCACAAAGGCGACCCCCAATTGTTGATCGACGCGCAGCACGCGAGCCTCTAATGCCTCGTCGGAACAGGTGATGCAATGTCCCTCTGTATCAAGTTCGCAACTGGCGCTATTGTTGGAAGTTCCAAACTCTGTCAGCTCAATAGATGGCCTTTGCTCGTTGCTCATGTGAGTAATCCCTCATGTTCGAAGTAGATATGCACCAGCTCCCATAAAATGTGGTAAAGCGTCTCATGGGTCTCCTGGATGACCATTGGATCGCTGGTCTGCACAACGAAACAGTAATCGGCCTCGCTCTCTTTCAGCAACCCACCATTTCCTCCTGTGAGACCCAAAGTCAGTAAACCCATGTGCTTTGCTGTTTCCAGAGCTGCCACCACGTTCGGGCTGTTGCCATCCAGCGAGAAGCCCATGGCGATATCCTGCGGTCGGGCCAGCACCTTGAGCTGACGCACATAGGGCGTTTCAGCGTAGCCCTCATTTTGACTGCTGAGCGCGGCGCTATCGTTCGTCAACGCCAGGGCGGGGAGCGCTCGCTTGCCAACGATCACTGGATGCACAAACTCGACGGAAACGTGTTGCGCATCGGTTGCCAGCGCGCCATTGCCGAAGGCTAGCAAACGTCCTCCCTGGTGGAAGCGACGCGCCATGGCCCAGCAACACGCGGCTATGCGTTCCGCCTCTGCCGCAAAGAATATCTCAGGGACAGCCATACTTTGTGCAAAGCGCGCTGTCACGAGCGCCTTCAGTTGCGGCACATCCATCTCAGTTGGCATCAACCTGCCTCCTTGTCATGACCATATACTCCTGTTTCATCAAGCTTCATTGGGCAGAGTGACGGATGCGGCAAGCCGGGTCCCTACGCGAGAGGGGAAGCGTCCGTCACTCAATCTGGACGGATGCGGCAAGCCGGGTCCCTACGCGAGAGGGGAAGCGTCTGTTACTCAATTTGACTGGTGTGCAGCATATCGATTTCGTCGGTATACGCCTCTCCCATGAGCAGGAGGGCCTTCATGGTCTCGCGCGCCTCATGCTCGTCAATTTTACTCATGGCAAAGCCTACGTGGATCAAGACCCAATCTCCCGGCTCAATGCCTTCTGGACGCACAAGGGCGATGCTCACGTTGCGTCTCACGCCGGAAACATTCACTTTGGCGATGGAATTGGCATCGTCCACGATATCTATAATCTGACCCGGAATACCAAGGCACATGTGACCCTCCTTTTCAGGAACTATGGTGGACGCGATCAAGCGCATCCCTACATCTGTTGCAACCGGGTAGCCGCTACCGCAAGCTGGCCCAGGCTGATGCCGCCGTCGTTTGGCGGCACCTGTCGATTGATATATACCTGAAAATCCATCGCCTCCAGGCGGGCGATCAGCATTTCAAGCAACAGGCTGTTCTGAAATACGCCGCCGCTCAGGGCGACACGATTCAAGCCGGTCCCTTCGCGTACCTCGGAAGTTATCTCCGCCAGTATGCTGGCAAGCGAGCGATGGAAGCGCCTGGCAATCTGTGGCGCTGGTACTCCTCGCTGGATATCGCTGACGATGGCGCGTATCATAGGGGCGACATCCAATAGGGCAGGTGTTTGAGCACCAATGATCCATGGATATGCCTCCCTGCTAGCAGCGCTATGCGCATCCTGGCGGTCGCCAGGTGCGGATCGCGCCAGTATCTCAAGCTCGATGGCGGCCTGGCCCTCGTAGATGACTTCGCTGCGCAGACCTAGCAGCGCGGCCACGGCGTCAAACAACCTTCCCAGGCTGGAAGTCGCTGGACTATTAAGGCCGCGCGCGATCATCCGCGAAAGTGTGCGCCACTTTGATCGATCTAACTGCTGTACGAACGGGATCGCGAGATCAAGAAAAGCCTCGCCGTAGGCGCGGTCGAGGTACGCCGCGGCTACGCGCCAGGGTTGCTGGATAGCCTGGGCACCACCAGGTAGCGGGATGTATGCCAGGTGCGCCAGGCGTGCAAAACCTGCCAGGTCCGCCGACATAATTTCGCAGCCCCAGATCGCGCCGTCGCTTCCAAAGCCGGTGCCATCGGCGGCCACGCCGATGACCGGCCCGCTCAAGCCGTGCTCGACCAACACGCTGGCAATGTGGGCATGATGATGCTGGACAGCGATTTTGCGCGGGATGTCTGAATCGAGCGCGTATTTTGTCGCCAGGTATTCGGGGTGCAGATCATACGCGATAGCCTGCGGGAAGATAGCGAAGAGACGCTGGAAATGCGCAATCCCCTCCCGAAACGCGAGCAGCGTCTCCACATTCTCTAAGTCACCGATGTGCTGGCTGACAAACGCCTGTCTTCCCTTGCCCAGGCAAAAGGTGTTCTTGAAGTGGGCTCCGCAGGCAAGCAATGGCACGGGCAGCTCCGCAGTGAGCAACAGCGGCTCCGGCGCGTAGCCGCGCGAACGGCGGAGAAATTGCGCGCTACCAGCCACAATACGCATCACGCTATCATCGCAGCGCATGTGAATGTCGCGATTATGCGTGAGCATCCCGTCGGCGATGGCCGCCAGCCGTGTACGCGCATCTTCGTCATGGTAAGCAATCGGTTCATCGCTGACGTTGCCACTGGTCATGACCAGCGCGGCCGGTTTATCTGCTTCAACGCGAGAAGCAAAAGCGCGCAGGAGTAAGTAGTGCAACGGCGTGTATGGCAGCATGATACCCAACGTGTTATAGGATGCAGCGACACCCTGTAATACCGGGCAGCCGGCACGCTGTTCCAGCAAAACAATTGGCCGGCGGTGCGATTGCAACAAGGCTTCCTCGGCATCGCTCACCGCGCACAGCAGACGCGCAGTTGCCACATCAGGCACCATCAGCGCGAAGGGTTTGGCCTCGCGCCGCTTGCGTACACGTAATTGCTGGACGGCCTCCACGTTCAATGCGTCGCATGCCAGGTGATAGCCACCCAGACCTTTAATAGCGAGAATGGCACCCGCTGCGAGCTGTTGGGCCGCCTCGTCTATGGCATCAGCAGAGTACTGAGAAGAGGAGGAGGACCAAGCGAGCAGGCGAACCTGCGGCCCACAAAGCTGGCAAGCGTTCGGCTGGGCATGAAAACGCCGGTTGAGCGGATCGCCATACTCCTCCTGGCAGGCCGGACACATGGGAAAAACGTGCATGGTGGTTTTTTCACGATCATAAGGAATATCCTGTACGATGGTGAATCGTGGACCACAATTGGTACAGTTGATGAACGGATAGTGATAGCGGCGGTTGGCGGGATCGAACAACTCACGCAGGCAGTCGTCACAGGTTGCGCTATCGGGCGAGATAAGGGCCTGACGTTCAGGGCCTTTCTGACTGTGTACGATACTGAAGCTGTCCTCATGAGAGAGGGGTATGAGTTCTGTCACAACAGCATCGACGCGCGCCAGAGGAGGGAGCTGCTGGCTCAGAGCGAGCTGGAAGCCAGCGAGTGCTTCGACACTGCCCTCGACCTCAATGGTGACGCCCTGGCTATCGTTGAACACAAAGCCGACCAGGTTCCAGCGCAAGGCCTGGCCGTAGACGAAGGGCCGGAAGCCTACGCCCTGGACAATGCCCTGAACGAGGATGCGTCGTCGCTGAATTGTCGAATCCACTACCGATGACATGCATGTTCCTTTAGTGTCGTGCCGCCCTGACAGATTGCGCGTGACGCAAGGTGACGAGCCAGGCACACCAGGCGTCGAGGCCCTCTCCTGTGCGACAGCTCACTTCGAAGATACGCAGGCGAGGATTGATCGCCAGCGCCTGCCGTCTGACCTTCTGCACATCGTAGTCAACATAAGGCAGCAGGTCGATCTTGTTCACGACCATCACCTCCGCTACCGCAAACATCTGTGGGTACTTGCCTGGTTTATCGTCGCCTTCGCTTGTGCTCACAACCACGACGCGCGTATCCTCCCCCAGATCCCATGCCGCCGGACAGACCAGGTTGCCAATGTTTTCGATCACCAGCAGGTCGAGGCTCGCCAGTTCAATCTGTGCGAGCGCGTCGCGGACCATATGCGCTTCAAGATGGCAGGCTCCGCGTGTATTGATCTGCACCGTCTGAGCGCCTGCCGCCTCGATCCGTTCCGCGTCGGCGCTTGTCTCCACGTCTCCTTCGATCACTCCGATAGCCAGCCGCCCGCGCAGCCGCTCAATCGTGCGTTCGAGCAGGGTTGTCTTACCCGCACCCGGTGAACTCATGATATTGAGCACACAGATACCCTTTCCTGAAAGATCTCCCTGTATCTCGCGGGCAATGGTATCATTGGCCGCCAGGATATTTTGCGCAATGGTGACTTTAACCAATGGTATACCTCCTCCTCGCCTCGTTATGCAGATTCAATCTCCATCTCGATGATCTGGAGTTCGGTGCCAGCAATGACCTCGCTCGACCATTCCTGACAGGTCGGGCACTGGACAATGAAGTTCATGACGGCGAACTCTTTGCCGCAGTGACGACAATAGGCGCGGTGCGGCACAGCGTCTATCAACAACTGGGCGCCTGCCAGCACTGGATCGAGGCTGACCAGCATCTCGAAACAGAAGGTCAACGAAGCGCCGGCAATGCCGCTGGCCTCGCCAATCTTGAGCCGTACGCCTTTCACGCACGTCGCGTTGCACGCGGTGGCCTTCTCCTCCACAGCATCGACGATACTCTGAGCAATAGCGAGTTCGTGCATGGCCAACCTCGTCTCCAGTTTTCACTACCTGTATGTGCTACAGCGAATGGATGCGCATAGAGCGCGGAATATGCAGAATATCATGTATGATCCGTTACATCGAACGCATCTTCAGGTAGCGCTGGATATCGGGAAGCGACTGCTGAAAAATCCAGGCACCTATGCCAATGGCAACGACTAAAAACAAGAGCTTGAACATGATAATCTTCCTTTCACTAGACTGTATAGGCTACATCTTGACTGTGTTCACTTTTTCGCATGTTCCCCCGCGAGCATTTGCTCAACGAGCGAGTCAATCATCTTCACGGCCTCGTCGACGGCTGCCTGCACGGGTGCGCTTAATCCCATGTGCATCTCGGGGTAGTCCTCGCCAGCACTCAGGGGGACAGGCTCGCAGCCGACAAGCAGGGTATGGATGGGTTTTGCGCCCAGGGCTCGGGCATACGCCAGAACCTTCACCGGGTCCATACTATGGTTATCCAGTGCCGCTCTACCAGCTTCTACGCCTGTCGCGGGGCTGATACCTGACAGATCTGGTTCAAGCAGGTAAAGCGTTCCCGGCGCGCCAGCGCGCGGCACTGCATCAACCAGCACGAGTTCGTCGTAGTCATCGAGTAAGGCGTAGGCCAGGTCCATGCCTCGAATACCAAAGTCGACAACGCGAATGCCTTCCGGGTATTGCCGGGCCAGGAGACGTTGGGCCACCTCGACTCCGAAGCCATCGTCACCCCAAAAGATATTGCCTATGCACGCAATCAGGGCCTGCCTGCTCTGGCGCTTCGTTGCTGATGCAGGCTGTACTACCTCTTCCATAGCTAGCCTTCTCCGCCTGCCAGCGGCTCAACCTCTTCCGGGAAGAAAAAGAAATGATGACCCGGCAGGATACGGTCATCCAGCCGCATCTGCTCCATGGCCGGATCATCATCCGCCGTGACAACCAGGTAGATGCGATCCTCGAAATCCTGGTGGATGACCTCGATGGTTGCCGTCTTCCCATCAAGAATCAAGTCGAAAGCGTCAGCGCGGCCCTTTTTGGGATGCAGGAGTACCCGATCGCCAGCCCTTACCTCTCTGCCAGCGATAGTCACAGATTCTGGTGGGGGGTAATCCTCGCCTGGGAAGTTCCAGCCTTCACGACGCATCATGCTTTTTCTCCTTTACTGACAGGGCGTAGGTCGCGGATGGCACCATGGAGCTTCATGAATTGCGCGGGCGTGAGAGCCTCAGTGCGCTCCAGTATCTCACGTGCGCGCTCGTCCTGCCGCATCTGCTCTTTCTCTTCATCGGTCAGCGTCAGGATGCGCAAACTGAGAATTTCGTCGATCTCACCTCCATCGAAGAGGGGGCCGGGACTTTCTGGCGCAATCTGTGGATAGTCGTACAGGATGATGGGCGATGATACGAGCGCATCACGCTCTCCCTGGTTACCGACCAGCACCGGCCAGGTGTGGCGGTTTTGACAGGCCCTGACGAAGGGTTGCAACTCCTCAGGTGGCTCCAACAGCGAGATGAAGGCACCTTGACGTACCTGTAAGATAGTATGAGTGGAGACGAAGGATTGGAACACGGCAGCATCGCGCCGGTTTGTCACTCCGCCGGTATCGGGTGTCCTGTTTTCGATGTGAACACTGAGCTTGAAAAGATGCTCACCAACAGGCTCCGCTGCAAGGATAACGGCTCCCATAAGCGGTTGCTGCTCCAGAACGCTACGTGTCGTCAAGGGGGGAGAGCTTCCAGGGAGCGCGTCCGCATCATCCACGATACGGCCACCGGGAAAAGCCATCTCCACAACCCTGGGCCGGGCCACGAGTTCGCTCAATGAAAGGTCGAGTATACTCACCTCGCGTTCCACACCCTCCTGCTGTGGTTCGCCGGCAAAAAGGCCTGCCAGGCTCCACTCGTCAGCGCGCGCCTCGCCATCATCGACCTTCACGGGTTCGGGCTGCACAACAGTACGCGTAAGCAGGTGCAGAAACCTCACGGTGATAGCAAGCGATATATCTTGTAGCTCTCCCTCCAGCAGGCATTCGGTGTGCATTGTCCAGGGCTCTATAGCGCCGTTCGCCTCGCTATACTCCCGTGGATAGACCACGCCGAACGTCCAGCGGGTCCGATTTTTGATGGCAGATTGCCGGTACGGATAGAGCAGATAGCCCTCGTAGAGCACCGCGTTAGCGATTTCCTTGATGTGTTCTATCCTCATGGTTGCACCTCCACGCCACTTGCCTGCAACAGGCGCCCAAGAACATCCTCCCAGGTGGGAAGGCCATGGGTGATCTTATACTGGTAGAGTTGGTCGAAGACATCCTTATGCATGCGAATCCAGGCGCTGTTGGGAAAGGAGGTCTCTATGGCTTCTTTCCAGAGCGCGACCGGCAGGCGATAGGTTGCTTCCTTCGACCAGGAAATTTGCGCGATCTGTACATTGTCTGCCTCGCCTTCATAGAAGATGGTGCCACTGAACAGGAAATTCAGAGGAATGTCGCCATCCTCCAGGGCATTGAAGTACTTGGTGCTCACCACCTCAAAGTCGTAGAGGCAGGGGACAGCCAGATCGAAGACGGTGTTCCCTGAGAAACGGGGCACGACTGCGGTGACGATGGTCCACAGGAAGGTGCGCAAGGTCGTGCCCCAGCGTGCCGGCTCACCAAAAAGCTCCTGCAGTTTGGCCTTCTCTTCGGCCTGGTAGCGCCTTTGTGTCACTGAGAGCATAATCTGGCACTTCAGGTTGACGTTATGGATCTTCACATCTTCGCTCGCGTTGGCGATGCGCATTTTGAAGATGAGCATCGGCAGCACACTATACTTTGCAACCTCGGCGCCGGTTACCTCAAAGCTCAGGTCTAGCATTAGCCTCTCCTCCAGGCAGGAGGACTATATGCCGGAGAGGTATCCGCAGCGTCCCCTTCTACCGTGATGGCCTTCTTCCGCAGGTCTGCGAAGAAGCCCGCGATAGCCTGCCAGACCTCCTCTCCGCCGCTCAGCCCTTTCCACTTGAGCCGGATCAAGCCGACAAGCTCGTAGCAGGCATCTATCGGCACAATATAGTGCTCACGATAGCTTGCGCCGCCCCGGTTCTGCACCCGGTTGATCAAGAGTGCTTCGACGTCAGGCTCCAGGTCGTTCAGGATAGGATTATTGCTGACAAGCGCATCCCACCCTTCCAGGGTGAGCGTAGACTCCATAGCCCCTGCCGGACTGGGATAGTAGGCCATGATACGCCTGGCGCCTGTGCTGTGAAAGTATAGACCATGTTCACCGGAATCAGCAGTTCTTCCCACTGCTCATCCGTCATCTGGAAATCCGGCAAGAGCAGCGCGCGCGAGGGCACAAGTCGATACTTTCCCTGTCCGGCTCCAGGGTCACCAAAGAGGATTGAGCAGGGAATACACACACAGATCAGCGTATGGCTGGCGAGTGCCAGCAAGTGCCGGTGCTGCGCGGGAATCCCCGCGCTACATAGTTCGCACTGCTCCGTCGGAGGACGCATTTCCCGTTTGCGCGTGAACTGACGGAGCACATCAAGGGAGGGAGCGGAACGACCCTCACCGCTGTTTGTAGGTTCGAATGACGACATGCTTGCTCACCTCATCTTACGTGTGGCAGTCCCTCCACCACGCTCCATTCACCATCTCGCTTCGTCGGGCTGGCAGCATCCTTGTTCCGCCGTGGGGGAACGAATGTCACCGGTATGCTTGCACGCCGGGGTGGATCGCTGACGCCTTCAACCTGGATCCCCTCAAGATCTGGGGCCGCTTTGTAGAGGGCCTCCTCAATTGTCGATTTGAGTGTCATTGTTGAGCTGGAACAGCCATGGCAACTGCCTTCGAGACGTAGATAGGCGACGCGATCCTCAACCTTGACGAATTCGACATTGCCCCCATGCGACTTGAGAGAGGGCCGTACTCCGTCCAGCGCCTGCAGGATGCGCGTTTCGAGATCCAGGGGATGCAGCCCATGGAGCAGAAATAAGGAACCTAACAGGTCGTCGCTCGCGAAGGTGTCGATTAATGCGAGACCCGCGGCGTCTGTCTGCGCGGTCATTTCGAGCAGCCGTGCCAGGGCTTCACCATACATAGTCAGGAGTGCCTGGACAAGCTCCTCAGCCGTGGCGCGCGCTCGTGAGTCAGGGAAAGCGGCTACCTCCTCGACCAGTTCCTCGATACGTGCCGCCTGGCGCTGGTGCGCCTGCACTTCTTGTGGCATGACCCATTCTCCTCTTTAAGCTTCCCAGATACTACCCTGGGCCAGACAGTGTTTCCGGCCCAGGGAATGGCAGTGTGATGTGCTGCCTGGTATGGCTATCTCAGGGTGCCTGCAAATGCGGGCTATCCGGGTCCACCGGTTCTTTCGGATTGATGCCCGTGGACGGCTCTCCCGTCAACGTACCAGCGGGGCGTTTAGCTTCCCCTGTGGCACCGGTATCCTGGCGACCAGCCTCCTTGCCCTCCTTTTTCTTCCGTTCCTCGCCTTTAGGCGTGCCCGGTATATGTGCAGGTTCAGGTTGAGCCGGAGCAGGCGATTTCTGCTCTTCTGCCATCGTATTCCTCCTCTTACTATCCTTTGCAATGAATTGTTGCCCCTTGCAGAGATGAAAGGTTACGTTACAGCCACCCTCCCGACAGAGGTAGCGGTGCTATTTCATCTGGCCAAATGTTGGTGAGATGACCTGCTGAAGCTCTTTCCCATCACCCAGGTACATGTGAACACCACATGGCAGGCAGGGGTCAAAGCTGCGCACTGCCCGCATGATGTCGATGCCCTTGAAGGTATCCGGGCCGTTCTCTTCGAAGATGGGTGTGTTTTGCACAGCATCCTCGTAGGGGCCAAGCGTGCCATAGCTGTCGCGCACACTGCCATTCCAGGGCGTCGGCGGATAGGGATGGTAGTTGGCGATCTTGCCGTTCTCGATGACCATGTGGTGGGAAAGCACACCGCGCACGGCTTCGTGGAACCCGCAGCCAATGGCCTCCTTTGGCACCGTGAAATCGCTCCAGGTCTTGGTGTGGCCGGCACGCACCTCATCGAGCGCCTTCTCGATACAATGCAGCGCGACAGCAGCAGCGTAAGCCTGGAAGTATGTCCGCGCGCGGTTCCGCTCGATAGCATTGCTCCACTTCGGGATCTTCCACTCGAACTCGACCGCCGGCTTCAAGGCGCTCTTGGGCAGTCGAATCTTGACACTGTGTCCGGTTGCCTCGACCAGGCCTCCCAGGTTCACGAGGCCAGCCAGGGCCGTTGACCACAGGCGAGCGAGGGGACCGCCGCCAGTATCCAGAGCCAGGTACTTGCCAGTGCGCTTGTCGTACCAGCGAGGCGACATCGTCCAGCTATATTTGTCGTTGAAGTCGCGTTTCTGCGGTTTGGGGATGGTGGTCTGATTCCAGGGATGATGTTTGTCGACCGGGTTGCCCAGTGGGTCGCGATCGACGAACATTCTCTGGTTGCCCCAATCCTCGTAGTAGGAACTTCCCAGCAAAATACGGATGCCCAGGTTGATATCTACCAGGCTGGTAGTGATCAGCTCGCCATCCACGATAATGCCAGGCGTGACGAACATGGCACGGCCCCATTTTTCCATGGTGCGATAATCGAAGTCGCACACGTCGGGGTCTTGCCACGAGCCCCAGCAACCGAGGAGCGTTTGGCGGTAGCCAACCTGCTCGTAACCGGGAAGGGCCTGGTACCAGAAGTCGAACAGGTCGTCATGCATGGGCACGACCTTCTTCATCCACTCGACGTACTTCATGAGGCGCACCAGGTAGTCGGTGAAGACCTGGACGGTGGCGACGGTTCCCACGCCTCCTGGATAGAGGGTCGAGGGATGGACGTGGCGACCTTCCATCAGACAGAATGCCTCGCGTGTATAGCGGCTGACATGCAGCGCCTCGCGGTAGAACTCGCCTGTGAAGGGGTTGAGCGAGCGCATGATGTCGCCGATGGTGCGATAGCCATGATCCGCGGCGTGGGGCGCTTCGGTTTTATTGGCCAGCTCAAGCACACCGGGATTGGTCTCTTTCACCATCTGCTCGCAGAAGTCAACGCCGACAAGGTTTTCCTGGAAGATGTTGTGGTCGAACATGTACTCCGCAGCTTCACCCAGGTTGATGATCCACTCACCCAGGGCCGGAGGCTTTACGCCGTACGCCATATTCTGGGCATAGACGGAGCAGGTGGCGTGGTTATCGCCGCAGATGCCGCAGATGCGGCTGGTGATGAAGTGGGCGTCGCGTGGGTCTTTGCCCTGCATGAAGAGGCTGTAGCCCCGGAAGATATGGGAGCTGCTATAGGCCTCGACGACCTTCTTCTGCTGAAAGTCGATTTTCGTATAGATGCCCAGGCTGCCAACGATGCGTGTCATGGGATCCCACGACATCTCTACCAGTTGCGGCGGCGGTGTCGGGGTCTCTTCGCGTTTCGCTTGCGTGGTCATGAAAACTATCTCCTTGTTAATAGGATTGGGCGCCGTGTGCTCTTTATCCTCTCCACGTTGGTCGATAGCCAGTGGTCAGTTCCCGGCCCGTGTGTCGCCAGGAGGGTTCCTTGTCGAGGGTGTCGTTGGTTAATTTGCGTAGACGGCGCAGGGTGCCGCCCCAGATGCTGACGACGGCGGTGGAGAGCTTCGCACCTGGTGGCTCATCCATAAAGGGCATAAATTTATCAGGGAAGCCCGGCATGGTACAGCCAATGCAGATGCCGCCAACGTTGGGGCAGCCGCCGATACCGTTCATCCAGCCGCGTTTGGGGACGTTGCAGTTGACGACGGGTCCCCAGCAGCCCAATTTGACGAGGCACTGCGGCGAGCCGTACTCGGTGGCGAACAGGCCCTCTTCGTAGTAACTGCCGCGATCGCAGCCTTCATGAACGGTTTTTTCGAAGAGCCAGGTAGGTCGCCCGACATCGTCGAGCGGTATCATCGGGGCCATGCCCCCTGCCTGGTAAAGAAGATAAAGCACGGTCTCCATGAAGTTGTCAGGCTGGACGGGGCAGCCGGGGACGTTGATGATGGGGATACCGGCTTTCGATTTCCAGTCCCAGCCCAGATAGTCAGCGACACCCATAGCGCCGGTAGGATTGCCCTGCATGGCATGAATGCCGCCATAGGTGGCGCAGGTCCCTACGGCTACCACAGCCAGCGCCTTGGGGGCCAGGCGATCAATCCAATCAGAGACAGGAATGGGTTGATTGGTTACAGGGTCAACGCCGAGGCCTGACCAGTAGCCTTCGGCCTTGATCTTCTCGTTTGGCACCGAGCCTTCAAAGACGAGAACGAAGGGGTCGAGTTCACCCCGCTCGGCTTTATACCACCACTCCATAAAATCTTTGCCCCACTCGTAGGCAATACATTTATTGTGGATATGCACTCTAGGGATGCCTGGAATAGCCCCTAGAACGAGATCCTCAATACTGGGTTGGGTGGCTGCCGTGACTGAGATAGTGTCTCCCTCACATCCCAGTCCCTCTACAATCCAGATGATGTGGACATCCTCCACTTTGGCCGCCATGTTGTACCTCCTGAAGCGTGTTCTGCTCATGGTCTCCCAGTATACTGTAATACAGTATAAGTGGAAAACATATTATAAGTACGACAAACGAAGGTAACGGTGAGGCATATGCCACCTCGGGTGATCGGCGCATCATGCGGTGCGGGGTAGATTTTCGAGTAGGCTACACAGCAACCTGACCCATACTTCTTCCAAAGAAAGCCAGGATTTCAGACTATAGGAAATATGTATCTGCATCGAGGGGAGACACATATTCCTTTTTGCCCGCTAAAATATTTAGAATTATACTTTATTCCTGGCCCGTAATGACTAGCAGAATCATCACTTTTCGATGATAACATATAGAAATACAATTATCAAGGGCTAATTGTTTATGCTTCAGTTTAGCGCTACAGTATCTCTGGCCTGGAGCTTCATAGTTCTCCTGCTTGCCTGAGAACGAGTGATGGCCATTTCCCTTTTCTCAAGTGCGTTCGCCCCTACTCAGGCCCCTCATAAAATCAGTATACAAACGGCTCCCAAATTTGGATGACATCCATGTACACTGGGACTGTGTTTGTATCAACCGGGGTCTGGGTGAAGAGGTCGATTCTGGTCACACTCATGCGCCACACGTGATAAGATAACATGGAAGAGTGTCGAAACCGGCACCTTTCTTAATTTGAGCGACGCTAACGGAAAGAGTTTTATGCAGAAGAGGACTTTGCCGATTACGGCTCCGCAGCAGGGAATGCTGGTATCCATCGATGTCAAAGTCGGTGATGTGGTGCATCGCGGACAGCCTATCGCCGTCATGGAAGCTATGAAAATGGAGTTCATAGTGGAGGCCAACCTTGATGGTGTGGTGCGCGAGATCGTGGTGTCCGAAGAAGATGCTATAGCGACCGGGCAGCCTTTGCTGTTCATCGAGCCGGTAGAGGCTACCCGTGAGCGTGTGGAGCAGGTGAAGTCCATAGACCTGGACGCCATCCGTCCCGACCTGCGGGAAGCGCGGGAGCGGCATGCTATCGGGTGGGATGAGTCGCGACCGGAGGCCGTAGAGCGCCGCAGGCGCAGTGGGCAGCGCACCGTTCGCGAAAACATTGCCGATCTGTGCGACGCTGACAGTTTCATCGAGTATGGCGCCTTGGCGCTTGCTGCCCAGCGCCGGCGGCGTCCCCTGGAGGATTTGATCAAGCAAAGTCCGGCCGACGGCCTGGTGACGGGTATCGGGACGGTCAACGGCACAGTGTTTCCCGCTGAACAGTCGCGCTGCATGGTGCTGGCTTACGACTACACGGTATTCGCCGGCACGCAAGGTGTCATGAATCACAAGAAGACCGACCGGCTCTTGCGCCTCGCCCGCCAATGGAAACTACCCATTGTGCTTTTCGCCGAGGGCGGCGGTGGGCGACCAGGCGATACTGACTGGTCGGGCGTGGCGGGCCTGGACAACACGACCTTCCTCAACTTCGCGCGCCTGAGCGGGCTGGTGCCGCTGGTGGGCATCGTCTCCGGGCGCTGTTTTGCCGGCAATGCCGCCCTGCTCGGCTGCTGCGACGTGATTATCGCCACGCAAGACGCGACCATCGGCATGGGCGGCCCGGCCATGATCGAGGGCGGCGGCCTGGGTACCTTCGCGCCGGAGGAGGTTGGCCCGGTCAGCATGCAAGCCCCCAATGGGGTCATCGATGTGCTGGTAGCCGACGAAGCTGAGGCGGTGCGCGTTGGCAAACAGTATCTGTCATATTTTCAAGGCAACACGACTGACTGGACCTGCCCCGATCAACGTCTGCTGCGCCAGCTTATCCCTGAGAATCGCCTGCGCATCTACGATATGCATACCGTGATCGAGACACTGGCCGACGAGGATTCAGTGCTGGAATTGCGCCGCCAGTTTGGTCCCGGCATCATCACGGCCTTCATCAGAATCGAGGGCCGACCCCTGGGTGTGATCGCCAACAACCCGCAGCATCTGGGCGGTGCGATAGACGCCAACGCCGCCGACAAGGCCGCGCGCTTCATGCAGTTGTGCGACGCCTTCGGTCTGCCCATGCTTTCCTTATGCGACACGCCAGGCTTCATGGTCGGACCACAGGCGGAGCAGACGGCGCAGGTGCGGCACGTCTCCCGCATGTTTGTGACGGCCGGCAGCATCAGCGTGCCCTTCTTCAGTGTGATTGTGCGCAAGGGCTATGGACTGGGCGCGCAGGCCATGACCGGTGGCAGCTTCCACGCGCCTTTCTTCACCGTCGCCTGGCCAAGCGGGGAGTTTGGCGCCATGGGCCTGGAGGGGGCCGTGCGCCTGGGCTATCGCAAAGAACTCGCGGCCATCAACGACCCGCAGGAACGCCAGGCCACCTTTGAAACGATGGTCGATGAGGCCTACGAGCGCGGGAAGGCCATCAATATGGCCTCCTACCTGGAGATCGACGATGTCATTGACCCGCTGGAAACACGGCACTGGATTACGCGGGGTCTGCATTCTGTCCCGGCTTCAACCCCTGGCGAGGGTCGGCGGCGGCCTTTCATCGATACATGGTGAGATGAAACATGCTCTACAGCAACGCTGTTACTTAGATCATTTCCTCCCGTTCTAGTTAGAGTAAGCGAAATCATTCATCATCATAGAAAGATTACAGATGGCCAATTCCGAGCACTCTCAAGCAGCAAATCAAGCAAACACTTCAGTTGAAGCAACCCCATTATCATGGGGCAACGCTTATCTTATGTGTCCGCCCGACTACTTTGGGGTTTTCTACGAGATCAATCCCTGGATGCATCAAGAAATTCGTCCGAATTTCGAGCTTGCAGTTGAACAGTGGCACAATCTCGTGGCCAACCTCCGGCGCGCGGGAGCAAAAGTCGAAATTATCGAGCCAGTGAAAGATCTGCCCGATATGGTCTTCGTCGCCAATGCGGGCCTTGTTGATGGTCAGCGCCTTATCTTGAGCAGATTTCTCCATCCTGAGCGCCAGCCCGAATCAATCTACACCTCGCAGTGGTTCCAGGCTCGCGGTTGTGAAGTAGCAGAACTGGTTGGCGATAACGCTCTGTCCTTTGAGGGGTGTGGCGATGCCTTCCCATTTGCCGGCAGTCTGCTGGCTGGTTATGGGTTCCGTTCGGACATTGCCTCTCACGCTGTGCTCTCGCGGCTGCTGGGAGTCCCGGTACATTCGATCAAGCTCGTCGATCCGCGTTTCTACCATCTCGACATCAGCTTCTCTCCGCTTGATACTCGCCATGCGATCATTAATCCGGCTGCCTGGGATCGGGCGAGTAACGCCATCATCGAACAACTCGTACCTGAGCTGCTCGTGCTCAATCTGGATGAAGCGCTGACCTTCTGCGCGAACTCTGTGGTTGTGGGCAAGGTCATTATTATGCCGGCCTGCCCTCCTCGTGTCGGTCGCATCCTCAACGGTTGGGGATATGAGGTGTGCGTGTCACCAGTCAGCGAGTTTCTAAAGGCCGGAGGGGCGGTTCGCTGTTTGACTTTGCCACTAGATATGACTATTTCCAGCGCATCCACCCCGCCACCTATCGAAGGGAAGTAAAGTCAACTCACGTTGACTCTCTTCTTCAGGCAACATTGTGGGCGACGGCAGCACGAATGAGATCTTTCAAAGCTGACTCATCAACTGCGTCGCCCTCACGGAAGTCTATCGCTCGCGTTTTTTTCGCATCAAGGCCTGCATTGAAAAGTGTATGTGGGTCTTCCAAGGAGGCACCCTGGAAAAAATTCATTTTTAGGGTTTGCTTGAAAGTGGCGACGGCACACACAAGCCCCTTGTGAGACCAGACCGCAGTCTCCCACTTCCATTCTTCAGTGATGTCGGGATCAACCTCAAGGATAAGTGCGCGCAGCCGGGCGAACAGTTGGCCGCGCCAGCCGGCAAGTTCTGCGATTTGTTGGTCGATACGTTCAGATGGATTCATGTACTCTCCCTTTGTTACAATCCAACATCCAGGGTCTTCACGGCTTCCTCTGCATACGCCTTTGCGACACACGTTGTGCCGGGCCGCGCTGGGCTCGTGGCCTTCGTGGTAGGTAGGGAAGCAGCAGGTAGACGCATAGCAGAAGAATCGCCACGACAATGACCACGCGAACAAGCGCATCAAGACTCCCTGCGATCTCCAGGCCGACCAGGATACCTACAAGAAAGCAGGTGACGCCAAAGGTCATCTGACGCTTCGTCATCGGGGTCCTCCTCTGCGATCTCATGTTGAATACGCTAGCAGATGGTGATGCAACGCCTCAAGCATACCTTATTCCAACAGGAAAAACAAGCGTTCTAGTTGCAGTATGATTTTCCTGGATCTCTCTCTCTCTGCTGTCCAAAGAGAGCAAGATTGAAGAAGAAAAAGCACCATTGGTATGCTACACTTTCTTTGGGGATAGATATAGCCCTCGATAGAACTGTCTCTCCAAATTCCGCATAGTCATTGTGAAAGAAGGAAGTAAATCAATGTTCAACGATACGAAAGCATTTTCCGGTTTTGCGGTAAACGACGTGCAAAAAGCGAAGGAGTTCTATGGCCAGACGCTTGGGCTAGACGTAACCGAAGCGCACGGGATGTTAGAGCTGCATATCGCTGGCGGGACGAAGATCTTGATGTATCCGAAGGAGAACCATACTCCGGCCACATTCACCATCCTGAATTTCCCTGTCGACAACGTTGAGCAAGCCGTAGACGAGCTGGCCAGGCGCGGCGTGCATTTTGAGTCCTATAATGAAGAAGGTGGCCTGGTGACAGACGCAAAGGGGATTTTCCACGGCGGGGGTCCGAAGATCGCCTGGTTTAAAGACCCGGCCGGCAATATATTGTCGGTACTTGAAGGGTAGGTGGGAACAGGCGTTTCCTCCAGCTTGATACTAAAAAGGTACCCCTCAAGATCGAGCGCATCTGCGCAGATGCGCTCGATCTTGAGGGGTACCTTTTTAGTATCAAGCTGGAGGAAACGCCTGTTCCCACCTACCCTTCAAGTACCGACAATATATTGCCGGCCGGGTCTTTAAACCAGGCGATCTTCGGACCCCCGCCGTGGAAAATCCCCTTTGCGTCTGTCACCAGGCCACCTTCTTCATTATAGGACTCAAAATGCACGCCGCGCCTGGCCAGCTCGTCTACGGCTTGCTCAACGTTGTCGACAGGGAAATTCAGGATGGTGAATGTGGCCGGAGTATGGTTCTCCTTCGGATACATCAAGATCTTCGTCCCGCCAGCGATATGCAGCTCTAACATCCCGTGCGCTTCGGTTACGTCTAGCCCAAGCGTCTGGCCATAGAACTCCTTCGCTTTTTGCACGTCGTTTACCGCAAAACCGGAAAATGCTTTCGTATCGTTGAACATTGATTTACTTCCTTCTTTCACAATGACTATGCGGAATTTGGAGAGACAGTTCTATCGAGGGCTATATCTATCCCCAAAGAAAGTGTAGCATACCAATGGTGCTTTTTCTTCTTCAATCTTGCTCTCTTTGGACAGCAGAGAGAGAGAGATCCAGGAAAATCATACTGCAACTAGAACGCTTGTTTTTCCTGTTGGAATAAGGTATGCTTGAGGCGTTGCATCACCATCTGCTAGCGTATTCAACATGAGATCGCAGAGGAGGACCCCGATGACGAAGCGTCAGATGACCTTTGGCGTCACCTGCTTTCTTGTAGGTATCCTGGTCGGCCTGGAGATCGCAGGGAGTCTTGATGCGCTTGTTCGCGTGGTCATTGTCGTGGCGATTCTTCTGCTATGCGTCTACCTGCTGCTTCCCTACCTACCACGAAGGCCACGAGCCCAGCGCGGCCCGGCACAACGTGTGTCGCAAAGGCGTATGCAGAGGAAGCCGTGAAGACCCTGGATGTTGGATTGTAACAAAGGGAGAGTACATGAATCCATCTGAACGTATCGACCAACAAATCGCAGAACTTGCCGGCTGGCGCGGCCAACTGTTCGCCCGGCTGCGCGCACTTATCCTTGAGGTTGATCCCGACATCACTGAAGAATGGAAGTGGGAGACTGCGGTCTGGTCTCACAAGGGGCTTGTGTGTGCCGTCGCCACTTTCAAGCAAACCCTAAAAATGAATTTTTTCCAGGGTGCCTCCTTGGAAGACCCACATACACTTTTCAATGCAGGCCTTGATGCGAAAAAAACGCGAGCGATAGACTTCCGTGAGGGCGACGCAGTTGATGAGTCAGCTTTGAAAGATCTCATTCGTGCTGCCGTCGCCCACAATGTTGCCTGAAGAAGAGAGTCAACGTGAGTTGACTTTACTTCCCTTCGATAGGTGGCGGGGTGGATGCGCTGGAAATAGTCATATCTAGTGGCAAAGTCAAACAGCGAACCGCCCCTCCGGCCTTTAGAAACTCGCTGACTGGTGACACGCACACCTCATATCCCCAACCGTTGAGGATGCGACCGACACGAGGAGGGCAGGCCGGCATAATAATGACCTTGCCCACAACCACAGAGTTCGCGCAGAAGGTCAGCGCTTCATCCAGATTGAGCACGAGCAGCTCAGGTACGAGTTGTTCGATGATGGCGTTACTCGCCCGATCCCAGGCAGCCGGATTAATGATCGCATGGCGAGTATCAAGCGGAGAGAAGCTGATGTCGAGATGGTAGAAACGCGGATCGACGAGCTTGATCGAATGTACCGGGACTCCCAGCAGCCGCGAGAGCACAGCGTGAGAGGCAATGTCCGAACGGAACCCATAACCAGCCAGCAGACTGCCGGCAAATGGGAAGGCATCGCCACACCCCTCAAAGGACAGAGCGTTATCGCCAACCAGTTCTGCTACTTCACAACCGCGAGCCTGGAACCACTGCGAGGTGTAGATTGATTCGGGCTGGCGCTCAGGATGGAGAAATCTGCTCAAGATAAGGCGCTGACCATCAACAAGGCCCGCATTGGCGACGAAGACCATATCGGGCAGATCTTTCACTGGCTCGATAATTTCGACTTTTGCTCCCGCGCGCCGGAGGTTGGCCACGAGATTGTGCCACTGTTCAACTGCAAGCTCGAAATTCGGACGAATTTCTTGATGCATCCAGGGATTGATCTCGTAGAAAACCCCAAAGTAGTCGGGCGGACACATAAGATAAGCGTTGCCCCATGATAATGGGGTTGCTTCAACTGAAGTGTTTGCTTGATTTGCTGCTTGAGAGTGCTCGGAATTGGCCATCTGTAATCTTTCTATGATGATGAATGATTTCGCTTACTCTAACTAGAACGGGAGGAAATGATCTAAGTAACAGCGTTGCTGTAGAGCATGTTTCATCTCACCATGTATCGATGAAAGGCCGCCGCCGACCCTCGCCAGGGGTTGAAGCCGGGACAGAATGCAGACCCCGCGTAATCCAGTGCCGTGTTTCCAGCGGGTCAATGACATCGTCGATCTCCAGGTAGGAGGCCATATTGATGGCCTTCCCGCGCTCGTAGGCCTCATCGACCATCGTTTCAAAGGTGGCCTGGCGTTCCTGCGGGTCGTTGATGGCCGCGAGTTCTTTGCGATAGCCCAGGCGCACGGCCCCCTCCAGGCCCATGGCGCCAAACTCCCCGCTTGGCCAGGCGACGGTGAAGAAAGGCGCGTGGAAGCTGCCACCGGTCATGGCCTGCGCGCCCAGTCCATAGCCCTTGCGCACAATCACACTGAAGAAGGGCACGCTGATGCTGCCGGCCGTCACAAACATGCGGGAGACGTGCCGCACCTGCGCCGTCTGCTCCGCCTGTGGTCCGACCATGAAGCCTGGCGTGTCGCATAAGGAAAGCATGGGCAGACCGAAGGCGTCGCACAACTGCATGAAGCGCGCGGCCTTGTCGGCGGCGTTGGCGTCTATCGCACCGCCCAGATGCTGCGGGTTGTTGGCGATCACACCCAGGGGTCGGCCCTCGATTCTGATGAAGGCCGTGATGATGCCGGGACCAAACTGGCGGCGCAATTCCAGCACTGAATCCTCGTCGGCCAGTGTCTCGATCACGGTATGCATATCGTAGATGCGCAGGCGATTCTCAGGGATAAGCTGGCGCAGCAGACGTTGATCGGGGCAGGTCCAGTCAGTCGTGTTGCCTTGAAAATATGACAGATACTGTTTGCCAACGCGCACCGCCTCAGCTTCGTCGGCTACCAGCACATCGATGACCCCATTGGGGGCTTGCATGCTGACCGGGCCAACCTCCTCCGGCGCGAAGGTACCCAGGCCGCCGCCCTCGATCATGGCCGGGCCGCCCATGCCGATGGTCGCGTCTTGCGTGGCGATAATCACGTCGCAGCAGCCGAGCAGGGCGGCATTGCCGGCAAAACAGCGCCCGGAGACGATGCCCACCAGCGGCACCAGCCCGCTCAGGCGCGCGAAGTTGAGGAAGGTCGTGTTGTCCAGGCCCGCCACGCCCGACCAGTCAGTATCGCCTGGTCGCCCACCGCCGCCCTCGGCGAAAAGCACAATGGGTAGTTTCCATTGGCGGGCGAGGCGCAAGAGCCGGTCGGTCTTCTTGTGATTCATGACACCTTGCGTGCCGGCGAATACCGTGTAGTCGTAAGCCAGCACCATGCAGCGCGACTGTTCAGCGGGAAACACTGTGCCGTTGACCGTCCCGATACCCGTCACCAGGCCGTCGGCCGGACTTTGCTTGATCAAATCCTCCAGGGGACGCCGCCGGCGCTGGGCAGCAAGCGCCAAGGCGCCATACTCGATGAAACTGTCAGCGTCGCACAGATCGGCAATGTTTTCGCGAACGGTGCGCTGCCCACTGCGCCTGCGGCGCTCTACGGCCTCCGGTCGCGACTCATCCCACCCGATAGCATGCCGCTCCCGCGCTTCCCGCAGGTCGGGACGGATGGCGTCCAGGTCTATGGACTTCACCTGCTCCACACGCTCACGGGTAGCCTCTACCGGCTCGATGAACAGCAAAGGCTGCCCGGTCGCTATAGCATCTTCTTCGGACACCACGATCTCGCGCACCACACCATCAAGGTTGGCCTCCACTATGAACTCCATTTTCATAGCTTCCATGACGGCGATAGGCTGTCCGCGATGCACCACATCACCGACTTTGACATCGATGGATACCAGCATTCCCTGCTGCGGAGCCGTAATCGGCAAAGTCCTCTTCTGCATAAAACTCTTTCCGTTAGCGTCGCTCAAATTAAGAAAGGTGCCGGTTTCGACACTCTTCCATGTTATCTTATCACGTGTGGCGCATGAGTGTGACCAGAATCGACCTCTTCACCCAGACCCCGGTTGATACAAACACAGTCCCAGTGTACATGGATGTCATCCAAATTTGGGAGCCGTTTGTATACTGATTTTATGAGGGGCCTGAGTAGGGGCGAACGCACTTGAGAAAAGGGAAATGGCCATCACTCGTTCTCAGGCAAGCAGGAGAACTATGAAGCTCCAGGCCAGAGATACTGTAGCGCTAAACTGAAGCATAAACAATTAGCCCTTGATAATTGTATTTCTATATGTTATCATCGAAAAGTGATGATTCTGCTAGTCATTACGGGCCAGGAATAAAGTATAATTCTAAATATTTTAGCGGGCAAAAAGGAATATGTGTCTCCCCTCGATGCAGATACATATTTCCTATAGTCTGAAATCCTGGCTTTCTTTGGAAGAAGTATGGGTCAGGTTGCTGTGTAGCCTACTCGAAAATCTACCCCGCACCGCATGATGCGCCGATCACCCGAGGTGGCATATGCCTCACCGTTACCTTCGTTTGTCGTACTTATAATATGTTTTCCACTTATACTGTATTACAGTATACTGGGAGACCATGAGCAGAACACGCTTCAGGAGGTACAACATGGCGGCCAAAGTGGAGGATGTCCACATCATCTGGATTGTAGAGGGACTGGGATGTGAGGGAGACACTATCTCAGTCACGGCAGCCACCCAACCCAGTATTGAGGATCTCGTTCTAGGGGCTATTCCAGGCATCCCTAGAGTGCATATCCACAATAAATGTATTGCCTACGAGTGGGGCAAAGATTTTATGGAGTGGTGGTATAAAGCCGAGCGGGGTGAACTCGACCCCTTCGTTCTCGTCTTTGAAGGCTCGGTGCCAAACGAGAAGATCAAGGCCGAAGGCTACTGGTCAGGCCTCGGCGTTGACCCTGTAACCAATCAACCCATTCCTGTCTCTGATTGGATTGATCGCCTGGCCCCCAAGGCGCTGGCTGTGGTAGCCGTAGGGACCTGCGCCACCTATGGCGGCATTCATGCCATGCAGGGCAATCCTACCGGCGCTATGGGTGTCGCTGACTATCTGGGCTGGGACTGGAAATCGAAAGCCGGTATCCCCATCATCAACGTCCCCGGCTGCCCCGTCCAGCCTGACAACTTCATGGAGACCGTGCTTTATCTTCTTTACCAGGCAGGGGGCATGGCCCCGATGATACCGCTCGACGATGTCGGGCGACCTACCTGGCTCTTCGAAAAAACCGTTCATGAAGGCTGCGATCGCGGCAGTTACTACGAAGAGGGCCTGTTCGCCACCGAGTACGGCTCGCCGCAGTGCCTCGTCAAATTGGGCTGCTGGGGACCCGTCGTCAACTGCAACGTCCCCAAACGCGGCTGGATGAACGGTATCGGCGGCTGCCCCAACGTTGGCGGCATCTGCATTGGCTGTACCATGCCGGGCTTCCCTGATAAATTTATGCCCTTTATGGATGAGCCACCAGGTGCGAAGCTCTCCACCGCCGTCGTCAGCATCTGGGGCGGCACCCTGCGCCGTCTACGCAAATTAACCAACGACACCCTCGACAAGGAACCCTCCTGGCGACACACGGGCCGGGAACTGACCACTGGCTATCGACCAACGTGGAGAGGATAAAGAGCACACGGCGCCCAATCCTATTAACAAGGAGATAGTTTTCATGACCACGCAAGCGAAACGCGAAGAGACCCCGACACCGCCGCCGCAACTGGTAGAGATGTCGTGGGATCCCATGACACGCATCGTTGGCAGCCTGGGCATCTATACGAAAATCGACTTTCAGCAGAAGAAGGTCGTCGAGGCCTATAGCAGCTCCCATATCTTCCGGGGCTACAGCCTCTTCATGCAGGGCAAAGACCCACGCGACGCCCACTTCATCACCAGCCGCATCTGCGGCATCTGCGGCGATAACCACGCCACCTGCTCCGTCTATGCCCAGAATATGGCGTACGGCGTAAAGCCTCCGGCCCTGGGTGAGTGGATCATCAACCTGGGTGAAGCTGCGGAGTACATGTTCGACCACAACATCTTCCAGGAAAACCTTGTCGGCGTTGACTTCTGCGAGCAGATGGTGAAAGAGACCAATCCCGGT
The DNA here is from genome assembly GCA_039937055.1 of Ktedonobacteraceae bacterium. Lineage (GTDB taxonomy): Bacteria > Chloroflexota > Ktedonobacteria > Ktedonobacterales > Ktedonobacteraceae > JALYTT01. The sequence goes on from JBDTHH010000662.1 coordinate 26,377, forward strand.
GTGCTTGAGCTGGCCAATAAAACCGAAGCGCCCCACGCCGCGGATCATGGCTATCGCACCATCGGCGACATCATGCGCTCGCTCAACCCCTTCACAGGCGAGTTCTACCGCGAGGCGCTGCATGTCAGCCGCTATACACGCGAGGCATTCTGTCTGATGGAAGGTCGCCACGTCCATCCCTCGACCCTCTATCCAGGAGGCGTGGGAACCGTCGCCACCGTCCAGGTCTTCACCGACTACCTGGTGCGCCTCATGAAGTACGTCGAGTGGATGAAGAAGGTCGTGCCCATGCATGACGACCTGTTCGACTTCTGGTACCAGGCCCTTCCCGGTTACGAGCAGGTTGGCTACCGCCAAACGCTCCTCGGTTGCTGGGGCTCGTGGCAAGACCCCGACGTGTGCGACTTCGATTATCGCACCATGGAAAAATGGGGCCGTGCCATGTTCGTCACGCCTGGCATTATCGTGGATGGCGAGCTGATCACTACCAGCCTGGTAGATATCAACCTGGGCATCCGTATTTTGCTGGGAAGTTCCTACTACGAGGATTGGGGCAACCAGAGAATGTTCGTCGATCGCGACCCACTGGGCAACCCGGTCGACAAACATCATCCCTGGAATCAGACCACCATCCCCAAACCGCAGAAACGCGACTTCAACGACAAATATAGCTGGACGATGTCGCCTCGCTGGTACGACAAGCGCACTGGCAAGTACCTGGCTCTGGATACTGGCGGCGGTCCCCTCGCTCGCCTGTGGTCAACGGCCCTGGCTGGCCTCGTGAACCTGGGAGGCCTGGTCGAGGCAACCGGACACAGTGTCAAGATTCGACTGCCCAAGAGCGCCTTGAAGCCGGCGGTCGAGTTCGAGTGGAAGATCCCGAAGTGGAGCAATGCTATCGAGCGGAACCGCGCGCGGACATACTTCCAGGCTTACGCTGCTGCTGTCGCGCTGCATTGTATCGAGAAGGCGCTCGATGAGGTGCGTGCCGGCCACACCAAGACCTGGAGCGATTTCACGGTGCCAAAGGAGGCCATTGGCTGCGGGTTCCACGAAGCCGTGCGCGGTGTGCTTTCCCACCACATGGTCATCGAGAACGGCAAGATCGCCAACTACCATCCCTATCCGCCGACGCCCTGGAATGGCAGTGTGCGCGACAGCTATGGCACGCTTGGCCCCTACGAGGATGCTGTGCAAAACACACCCATCTTCGAAGAGAACGGCCCGGATACCTTCAAGGGCATCGACATCATGCGGGCAGTGCGCAGCTTTGACCCCTGCCTGCCATGTGGTGTTCACATGTACCTGGGTGATGGGAAAGAGCTTCAGCAGGTCATCTCACCAACATTTGGCCAGATGAAATAGCACCGCTACCTCTGTCGGGAGGGTGGCTGTAACGTAACCTTTCATCTCTGCAAGGGGCAACAATTCATTGCAAAGGATAGTAAGAGGAGGAATACGATGGCAGAAGAGCAGAAATCGCCTGCTCCGGCTCAACCTGAACCTGCACATATACCGGGCACGCCTAAAGGCGAGGAACGGAAGAAAAAGGAGGGCAAGGAGGCTGGTCGCCAGGATACCGGTGCCACAGGGGAAGCTAAACGCCCCGCTGGTACGTTGACGGGAGAGCCGTCCACGGGCATCAATCCGAAAGAACCGGTGGACCCGGATAGCCCGCATTTGCAGGCACCCTGAGATAGCCATACCAGGCAGCACATCACACTGCCATTCCCTGGGCCGGAAACACTGTCTGGCCCAGGGTAGTATCTGGGAAGCTTAAAGAGGAGAATGGGTCATGCCACAAGAAGTGCAGGCGCACCAGCGCCAGGCGGCACGTATCGAGGAACTGGTCGAGGAGGTAGCCGCTTTCCCTGACTCACGAGCGCGCGCCACGGCTGAGGAGCTTGTCCAGGCACTCCTGACTATGTATGGTGAAGCCCTGGCACGGCTGCTCGAAATGACCGCGCAGACAGACGCCGCGGGTCTCGCATTAATCGACACCTTCGCGAGCGACGACCTGTTAGGTTCCTTATTTCTGCTCCATGGGCTGCATCCCCTGGATCTCGAAACGCGCATCCTGCAGGCGCTGGACGGAGTACGGCCCTCTCTCAAGTCGCATGGGGGCAATGTCGAATTCGTCAAGGTTGAGGATCGCGTCGCCTATCTACGTCTCGAAGGCAGTTGCCATGGCTGTTCCAGCTCAACAATGACACTCAAATCGACAATTGAGGAGGCCCTCTACAAAGCGGCCCCAGATCTTGAGGGGATCCAGGTTGAAGGCGTCAGCGATCCACCCCGGCGTGCAAGCATACCGGTGACATTCGTTCCCCCACGGCGGAACAAGGATGCTGCCAGCCCGACGAAGCGAGATGGTGAATGGAGCGTGGTGGAGGGACTGCCACACGTAAGATGAGGTGAGCAAGCATGTCGTCATTCGAACCTACAAACAGCGGTGAGGGTCGTTCCGCTCCCTCCCTTGATGTGCTCCGTCAGTTCACGCGCAAACGGGAAATGCGTCCTCCGACGGAGCAGTGCGAACTATGTAGCGCGGGGATTCCCGCGCAGCACCGGCACTTGCTGGCACTCGCCAGCCATACGCTGATCTGTGTGTGTATTCCCTGCTCAATCCTCTTTGGTGACCCTGGAGCCGGACAGGGAAAGTATCGACTTGTGCCCTCGCGCGCGCTGCTCTTGCCGGATTTCCAGATGACGGATGAGCAGTGGGAAGAACTGCTGATTCCGGTGAACATGGTCTATACTTTCACAGCACAGGCGCCAGGCGTATCATGGCCTACTATCCCAGTCCGGCAGGGGCTATGGAGTCTACGCTCACCCTGGAAGGGTGGGATGCGCTTGTCAGCAATAATCCTATCCTGAACGACCTGGAGCCTGACGTCGAAGCACTCTTGATCAACCGGGTGCAGAACCGGGGCGGCGCAAGCTATCGTGAGCACTATATTGTGCCGATAGATGCCTGCTACGAGCTTGTCGGCTTGATCCGGCTCAAGTGGAAAGGGCTGAGCGGCGGAGAGGAGGTCTGGCAGGCTATCGCGGGCTTCTTCGCAGACCTGCGGAAGAAGGCCATCACGGTAGAAGGGGACGCTGCGGATACCTCTCCGGCATATAGTCCTCCTGCCTGGAGGAGAGGCTAATGCTAGACCTGAGCTTTGAGGTAACCGGCGCCGAGGTTGCAAAGTATAGTGTGCTGCCGATGCTCATCTTCAAAATGCGCATCGCCAACGCGAGCGAAGATGTGAAGATCCATAACGTCAACCTGAAGTGCCAGATTATGCTCTCAGTGACACAAAGGCGCTACCAGGCCGAAGAGAAGGCCAAACTGCAGGAGCTTTTTGGTGAGCCGGCACGCTGGGGCACGACCTTGCGCACCTTCCTGTGGACCATCGTCACCGCAGTCGTGCCCCGTTTCTCAGGGAACACCGTCTTCGATCTGGCTGTCCCCTGCCTCTACGACTTTGAGGTGGTGAGCACCAAGTACTTCAATGCCCTGGAGGATGGCGACATTCCTCTGAATTTCCTGTTCAGTGGCACCATCTTCTATGAAGGCGAGGCAGACAATGTACAGATCGCGCAAATTTCCTGGTCGAAGGAAGCAACCTATCGCCTGCCGGTCGCGCTCTGGAAAGAAGCCATAGAGACCTCCTTTCCCAACAGCGCCTGGATTCGCATGCATAAGGATGTCTTCGACCAACTCTACCAGTATAAGATCACCCATGGCCTTCCCACCTGGGAGGATGTTCTTGGGCGCCTGTTGCAGGCAAGTGGCGTGGAGGTGCAACCATGAGGATAGAACACATCAAGGAAATCGCTAACGCGGTGCTCTACGAGGGCTATCTGCTCTATCCGTACCGGCAATCTGCCATCAAAAATCGGACCCGCTGGACGTTCGGCGTGGTCTATCCACGGGAGTATAGCGAGGCGAACGGCGCTATAGAGCCCTGGACAATGCACACCGAATGCCTGCTGGAGGGAGAGCTACAAGATATATCGCTTGCTATCACCGTGAGGTTTCTGCACCTGCTTACGCGTACTGTTGTGCAGCCCGAACCCGTGAAGGTCGATGATGGCGAGGCGCGCGCTGACGAGTGGAGCCTGGCAGGCCTTTTTGCCGGCGAACCACAGCAGGAGGGTGTGGAACGCGAGGTGAGTATACTCGACCTTTCATTGAGCGAACTCGTGGCCCGGCCCAGGGTTGTGGAGATGGCTTTTCCCGGTGGCCGTATCGTGGATGATGCGGACGCGCTCCCTGGAAGCTCTCCCCCCTTGACGACACGTAGCGTTCTGGAGCAGCAACCGCTTATGGGAGCCGTTATCCTTGCAGCGGAGCCTGTTGGTGAGCATCTTTTCAAGCTCAGTGTTCACATCGAAAACAGGACACCCGATACCGGCGGAGTGACAAACCGGCGCGATGCTGCCGTGTTCCAATCCTTCGTCTCCACTCATACTATCTTACAGGTACGTCAAGGTGCCTTCATCTCGCTGTTGGAGCCACCTGAGGAGTTGCAACCCTTCGTCAGGGCCTGTCAAAACCGCCACACCTGGCCGGTGCTGGTCGGTAACCAGGGAGAGCGTGATGCGCTCGTATCATCGCCCATCATCCTGTACGACTATCCACAGATTGCGCCAGAAAGTCCCGGCCCCCTCTTCGATGGAGGTGAGATCGACGAAATTCTCAGTTTGCGCATCCTGACGCTGACCGATGAAGAGAAAGAGCAGATGCGGCAGGACGAGCGCGCACGTGAGATACTGGAGCGCACTGAGGCTCTCACGCCCGCGCAATTCATGAAGCTCCATGGTGCCATCCGCGACCTACGCCCTGTCAGTAAAGGAGAAAAAGCATGATGCGTCGTGAAGGCTGGAACTTCCCAGGCGAGGATTACCCCCCACCAGAATCTGTGACTATCGCTGGCAGAGAGGTAAGGGCTGGCGATCGGGTACTCCTGCATCCCAAAAAGGGCCGCGCTGACGCTTTCGACTTGATTCTTGATGGGAAGACGGCAACCATCGAGGTCATCCACCAGGATTTCGAGGATCGCATCTACCTGGTTGTCACGGCGGATGATGATCCGGCCATGGAGCAGATGCGGCTGGATGACCGTATCCTGCCGGGTCATCATTTCTTTTTCTTCCCGGAAGAGGTTGAGCCGCTGGCAGGCGGAGAAGGCTAGCTATGGAAGAGGTAGTACAGCCTGCATCAGCAACGAAGCGCCAGAGCAGGCAGGCCCTGATTGCGTGCATAGGCAATATCTTTTGGGGTGACGATGGCTTCGGAGTCGAGGTGGCCCAACGTCTCCTGGCCCGGCAATACCCGGAAGGCATTCGCGTTGTCGACTTTGGTATTCGAGGCATGGACCTGGCCTACGCCTTACTCGATGACTACGACGAACTCGTGCTGGTTGATGCAGTGCCGCGCGCTGGCGCGCCGGGAACGCTTTACCTGCTTGAACCAGATCTGTCAGGTATCAGCCCCGCGACAGGCGTAGAAGCTGGTAGAGCGGCACTGGATAACCATAGTATGGACCCGGTGAAGGTTCTGGCGTATGCCCGAGCCCTGGGCGCAAAACCCATCCATACCCTGCTTGTCGGCTGCGAGCCTGTCCCCCTGAGTGCTGGCGAGGACTACCCCGAGATGCACATGGGATTAAGCGCACCCGTGCAGGCAGCCGTCGACGAGGCCGTGAAGATGATTGACTCGCTCGTTGAGCAAATGCTCGCGGGGGAACATGCGAAAAAGTGAACACAGTCAAGATGTAGCCTATACAGTCTAGTGAAAGGAAGATTATCATGTTCAAGCTCTTGTTTTTAGTCGTTGCCATTGGCATAGGTGCCTGGATTTTTCAGCAGTCGCTTCCCGATATCCAGCGCTACCTGAAGATGCGTTCGATGTAACGGATCATACATGATATTCTGCATATTCCGCGCTCTATGCGCATCCATTCGCTGTAGCACATACAGGTAGTGAAAACTGGAGACGAGGTTGGCCATGCACGAACTCGCTATTGCTCAGAGTATCGTCGATGCTGTGGAGGAGAAGGCCACCGCGTGCAACGCGACGTGCGTGAAAGGCGTACGGCTCAAGATTGGCGAGGCCAGCGGCATTGCCGGCGCTTCGTTGACCTTCTGTTTCGAGATGCTGGTCAGCCTCGATCCAGTGCTGGCAGGCGCCCAGTTGTTGATAGACGCTGTGCCGCACCGCGCCTATTGTCGTCACTGCGGCAAAGAGTTCGCCGTCATGAACTTCATTGTCCAGTGCCCGACCTGTCAGGAATGGTCGAGCGAGGTCATTGCTGGCACCGAACTCCAGATCATCGAGATGGAGATTGAATCTGCATAACGAGGCGAGGAGGAGGTATACCATTGGTTAAAGTCACCATTGCGCAAAATATCCTGGCGGCCAATGATACCATTGCCCGCGAGATACAGGGAGATCTTTCAGGAAAGGGTATCTGTGTGCTCAATATCATGAGTTCACCGGGTGCGGGTAAGACAACCCTGCTCGAACGCACGATTGAGCGGCTGCGCGGGCGGCTGGCTATCGGAGTGATCGAAGGAGACGTGGAGACAAGCGCCGACGCGGAACGGATCGAGGCGGCAGGCGCTCAGACGGTGCAGATCAATACACGCGGAGCCTGCCATCTTGAAGCGCATATGGTCCGCGACGCGCTCGCACAGATTGAACTGGCGAGCCTCGACCTGCTGGTGATCGAAAACATTGGCAACCTGGTCTGTCCGGCGGCATGGGATCTGGGGGAGGATACGCGCGTCGTGGTTGTGAGCACAAGCGAAGGCGACGATAAACCAGGCAAGTACCCACAGATGTTTGCGGTAGCGGAGGTGATGGTCGTGAACAAGATCGACCTGCTGCCTTATGTTGACTACGATGTGCAGAAGGTCAGACGGCAGGCGCTGGCGATCAATCCTCGCCTGCGTATCTTCGAAGTGAGCTGTCGCACAGGAGAGGGCCTCGACGCCTGGTGTGCCTGGCTCGTCACCTTGCGTCACGCGCAATCTGTCAGGGCGGCACGACACTAAAGGAACATGCATGTCATCGGTAGTGGATTCGACAATTCAGCGACGACGCATCCTCGTTCAGGGCATTGTCCAGGGCGTAGGCTTCCGGCCCTTCGTCTACGGCCAGGCCTTGCGCTGGAACCTGGTCGGCTTTGTGTTCAACGATAGCCAGGGCGTCACCATTGAGGTCGAGGGCAGTGTCGAAGCACTCGCTGGCTTCCAGCTCGCTCTGAGCCAGCAGCTCCCTCCTCTGGCGCGCGTCGATGCTGTTGTGACAGAACTCATACCCCTCTCTCATGAGGACAGCTTCAGTATCGTACACAGTCAGAAAGGCCCTGAACGTCAGGCCCTTATCTCGCCCGATAGCGCAACCTGTGACGACTGCCTGCGTGAGTTGTTCGATCCCGCCAACCGCCGCTATCACTATCCGTTCATCAACTGTACCAATTGTGGTCCACGATTCACCATCGTACAGGATATTCCTTATGATCGTGAAAAAACCACCATGCACGTTTTTCCCATGTGTCCGGCCTGCCAGGAGGAGTATGGCGATCCGCTCAACCGGCGTTTTCATGCCCAGCCGAACGCTTGCCAGCTTTGTGGGCCGCAGGTTCGCCTGCTCGCTTGGTCCTCCTCCTCTTCTCAGTACTCTGCTGATGCCATAGACGAGGCGGCCCAACAGCTCGCAGCGGGTGCCATTCTCGCTATTAAAGGTCTGGGTGGCTATCACCTGGCATGCGACGCATTGAACGTGGAGGCCGTCCAGCAATTACGTGTACGCAAGCGGCGCGAGGCCAAACCCTTCGCGCTGATGGTGCCTGATGTGGCAACTGCGCGTCTGCTGTGCGCGGTGAGCGATGCCGAGGAAGCCTTGTTGCAATCGCACCGCCGGCCAATTGTTTTGCTGGAACAGCGTGCCGGCTGCCCGGTATTACAGGGTGTCGCTGCATCCTATAACACGTTGGGTATCATGCTGCCATACACGCCGTTGCACTACTTACTCCTGCGCGCTTTTGCTTCTCGCGTTGAAGCAGATAAACCGGCCGCGCTGGTCATGACCAGTGGCAACGTCAGCGATGAACCGATTGCTTACCATGACGAAGATGCGCGTACACGGCTGGCGGCCATCGCCGACGGGATGCTCACGCATAATCGCGACATTCACATGCGCTGCGATGATAGCGTGATGCGTATTGTGGCTGGTAGCGCGCAATTTCTCCGCCGTTCGCGCGGCTACGCGCCGGAGCCGCTGTTGCTCACTGCGGAGCTGCCCGTGCCATTGCTTGCCTGCGGAGCCCACTTCAAGAACACCTTTTGCCTGGGCAAGGGAAGACAGGCGTTTGTCAGCCAGCACATCGGTGACTTAGAGAATGTGGAGACGCTGCTCGCGTTTCGGGAGGGGATTGCGCATTTCCAGCGTCTCTTCGCTATCTTCCCGCAGGCTATCGCGTATGATCTGCACCCCGAATACCTGGCGACAAAATACGCGCTCGATTCAGACATCCCGCGCAAAATCGCTGTCCAGCATCATCATGCCCACATTGCCAGCGTGTTGGTCGAGCACGGCTTGAGCGGGCCGGTCATCGGCGTGGCCGCCGATGGCACCGGCTTTGGAAGCGACGGCGCGATCTGGGGCTGCGAAATTATGTCGGCGGACCTGGCAGGTTTTGCACGCCTGGCGCACCTGGCATACATCCCGCTACCTGGTGGTGCCCAGGCTATCCAGCAACCCTGGCGCGTAGCCGCGGCGTACCTCGACCGCGCCTACGGCGAGGCTTTTCTTGATCTCGCGATCCCGTTCGTACAGCAGTTAGATCGATCAAAGTGGCGCACACTTTCGCGGATGATCGCGCGCGGCCTTAATAGTCCAGCGACTTCCAGCCTGGGAAGGTTGTTTGACGCCGTGGCCGCGCTGCTAGGTCTGCGCAGCGAAGTCATCTACGAGGGCCAGGCCGCCATCGAGCTTGAGATACTGGCGCGATCCGCACCTGGCGACCGCCAGGATGCGCATAGCGCTGCTAGCAGGGAGGCATATCCATGGATCATTGGTGCTCAAACACCTGCCCTATTGGATGTCGCCCCTATGATACGCGCCATCGTCAGCGATATCCAGCGAGGAGTACCAGCGCCACAGATTGCCAGGCGCTTCCATCGCTCGCTTGCCAGCATACTGGCGGAGATAACTTCCGAGGTACGCGAAGGGACCGGCTTGAATCGTGTCGCCCTGAGCGGCGGCGTATTTCAGAACAGCCTGTTGCTTGAAATGCTGATCGCCCGCCTGGAGGCGATGGATTTTCAGGTATATATCAATCGACAGGTGCCGCCAAACGACGGCGGCATCAGCCTGGGCCAGCTTGCGGTAGCGGCTACCCGGTTGCAACAGATGTAGGGATGCGCTTGATCGCGTCCACCATAGTTCCTGAAAAGGAGGGTCACATGTGCCTTGGTATTCCGGGTCAGATTATAGATATCGTGGACGATGCCAATTCCATCGCCAAAGTGAATGTTTCCGGCGTGAGACGCAACGTGAGCATCGCCCTTGTGCGTCCAGAAGGCATTGAGCCGGGAGATTGGGTCTTGATCCACGTAGGCTTTGCCATGAGTAAAATTGACGAGCATGAGGCGCGCGAGACCATGAAGGCCCTCCTGCTCATGGGAGAGGCGTATACCGACGAAATCGATATGCTGCACACCAGTCAAATTGAGTAACAGACGCTTCCCCTCTCGCGTAGGGACCCGGCTTGCCGCATCCGTCCAGATTGAGTGACGGACGCTTCCCCTCTCGCGTAGGGACCCGGCTTGCCGCATCCGTCACTCTGCCCAATGAAGCTTGATGAAACAGGAGTATATGGTCATGACAAGGAGGCAGGTTGATGCCAACTGAGATGGATGTGCCGCAACTGAAGGCGCTCGTGACAGCGCGCTTTGCACAAAGTATGGCTGTCCCTGAGATATTCTTTGCGGCAGAGGCGGAACGCATAGCCGCGTGTTGCTGGGCCATGGCGCGTCGCTTCCACCAGGGAGGACGTTTGCTAGCCTTCGGCAATGGCGCGCTGGCAACCGATGCGCAACACGTTTCCGTCGAGTTTGTGCATCCAGTGATCGTTGGCAAGCGAGCGCTCCCCGCCCTGGCGTTGACGAACGATAGCGCCGCGCTCAGCAGTCAAAATGAGGGCTACGCTGAAACGCCCTATGTGCGTCAGCTCAAGGTGCTGGCCCGACCGCAGGATATCGCCATGGGCTTCTCGCTGGATGGCAACAGCCCGAACGTGGTGGCAGCTCTGGAAACAGCAAAGCACATGGGTTTACTGACTTTGGGTCTCACAGGAGGAAATGGTGGGTTGCTGAAAGAGAGCGAGGCCGATTACTGTTTCGTTGTGCAGACCAGCGATCCAATGGTCATCCAGGAGACCCATGAGACGCTTTACCACATTTTATGGGAGCTGGTGCATATCTACTTCGAACATGAGGGATTACTCACATGAGCAACGAGCAAAGGCCATCTATTGAGCTGACAGAGTTTGGAACTTCCAACAATAGCGCCAGTTGCGAACTTGATACAGAGGGACATTGCATCACCTGTTCCGACGAGGCATTAGAGGCTCGCGTGCTGCGCGTCGATCAACAATTGGGGGTCGCCTTTGTGACGATCAGCAATGCGCTGGAAGAAGTTGATATTTCGCTGGTAGACGATGTTGGCGCGGGAGATATGTTGCTGGTGCATGGCGGCGTGGCTATTTCACGAGTAGGCGAGGCGCATGATGCCTGATAGCGAAGGGTCAGAGTACGACCGGCTCTTTTATCCCTATCTCTTTGAGGGAGGCAAGTCCAGCATAGAGGACGTGCAGGCCCAGGTGCAACACTCGACGCTTGAGAAGTGTCGAGAGGTGATAGCCCTGCGGCGCGCAACGCTCGCATATTCCCTGGAGTCCATCATTGCTGCTGGCCGCGCCATGGCGCTCGCCTTCGCGCATGGAGCCACGCTGCTGGCTTTCGGCAATGGCGGAAGTACGACTGACGCCCAGGATCTGGTGGCCGACCTGCTGACTCCGCCTTTTCCCGACTGGACGCCTCTGCCTGCCATCGCCCTTACCAACGACATCGCGGTCGTCACGGCCGTCGCCAACGATGTCGGGTTTGACAATATCTATGCGCGACAGATGATTGCCTTCGGGCGCCGGGGCGATATCGCCGTGGGTATTTCAACCAGCGGCAATTCGACCAACGTCCTGGTAGCGCTTGAACAGGCAAAGAAGCAGGGGTTGCTGACCATCGGGCTGGCTGGTTATGACGGTGGAAAAACCGCGCGCTCGCCGGCAGTAGACTATTGCATCACCTCGCCCAGCGACCACATCCCGCGCATCCAGGAGGCGCACGCAACAGCCTATCATGCGCTTCTTGAGGTAATTCAGGCAGTATTGAGGTCCACATCTTAGATGGACAGTTACAACGCTGCGTGCCCGGTAGTTTTAAAGCAAGGACCAGAAGGAGAAGTTCCATGGACATGAAATATGTTGACGAGTATCGCGATCCTGAACTGGCAAAGCGCATCTGTGAAGAAATTGCGAAACTCTCAGCTTCCCGACCTCTCAAGTTTATGGAGGTGTGCGGGGGCCATACGCATACTATCTATAAGCATGGCATCGAGGATGTCTTGCCGCCCAACATCGACCTGGTGCATGGGCCGGGCTGCCCTGTCTGTGTCTTGCCGATGGGCCTCATCGATGATGCCATCGCCATGGCGCGTCTGGATGGCGTGATCTTCACGACCTTTGGCGACATGATGCGCGTGCCTGGCTCAAAAGGCAGCCTGCTGGATGCCAAAGCCGACGGGGCTGATGTGCGCTTCGTCTACTCGCCGCTCGATGCCCTCAAGCTTGCTCGCCAGCATCCCGAGCGCCAGGTCGTCTTCTTCGCCATCGGCTTTGAGACCACCGCTCCCTCGACCGCCGTCACTCTCATGCGCGCAAAGGCCGAAGGGATCAAGAATTTCTCAGTCTTCTGCAATCATGTCACGATCATTCCTGCCATGAAAGCCATTCTTGACTCACCCGACCTGCGCCTGGACGGTTTCATCGGCGCCGGCCATGTCAGTATGGTGATCGGCATGCGTCCCTACAACTTTGTGGCGCGTGACCACCACAAGCCCGTGGTGATCGCCGGCTTCGAACCGCTGGATATCATCCAATCGGTCTACATGCTGGTGAAGCAGCTAGACGAGGGTCGCGCCGAGGTCGAGAATCAGTATGCGCGCGTCGTGCGAGCGGAGGGCAATGTGAAAGCGCTTCAGGCCATGGCTGCCACCATGGAACTCCGACCGTTCTTCGAGTGGCGCGGCCTGGGCTTCATCACGCACAGCGCCTTGAAGCTGCGTTCAGAGTATGTCGATTGGGATGCCGAGGCGCGCTTCCAGGTGCCTGGTCTGCGTGTGGCTGACCCCAAGGCCTGCCAGTGCGGCGAGGTGCTCAAGGGCGTCATTAAGCCCTGGGAGTGCAAAGTCTTCGGAACTGCCTGCACGCCTGAGACACCCATCGGCACGTGCATGGTGTCGCCGGAGGGCGCATGCGCCGCGTACTTCAACTACGGGCGCTTCTCTATGGCATCTGAGCGCACACGCCTCTCAATTCTACCCATGGCCAGATCGTAGATATGCACTAAGGAAGGTACTATGGATACGTTTGTAACAGGTGACGCGACACGCTTGGATGACATCCTGAAGAAGATCGAGCGCAGTAAACAGGCGCGCCGCCATAAATTCTATTTGCGCGATGAAAAGATTACCCTCAGCCATGGCAGCGGCGGAAAATCTACGCACAATCTCATCGAGGGGGTTATCGCGCCAGCTTTCTCCAATCCCATGCTCGATCCCATGGATGATGCCGCCACCTTCGCCATTGAGGGAACGGACCAGCGGATGGCCTTCACGACCGACACCTACGTTGTCAGCCCACTTTTCTTCCCAGGGGGAGATATCGGAAAACTGGCCGTGCATGGCACGATCAACGACCTTGCCATGTCCGGGGCTGTACCTTTATACCTCTCGGCGGGCTTTATCCTGGAGGAAGGCTTTCCCATTGCTGACCTGCGCACCATCGTCGCCTCGATGGCCAGCGCGGCGGCGGCCGCGGGTGTGGCCATTGTGACAGGCGATACGAAGGTCGTCCAGCGCGGCAAAGCTGATGGCATGTTCATCAACACGGCAGGGATTGGGATTATTCGCGCGCCCTTAGCGATCGGACAGACCTGCTTGCAGCCGGGAGACCGGGTGTTATTGAGCGGGCCGGTGGGAGATCACGGTATCGCTATTATGCTGGCACGCGAGGCGCTTGAAATCGAAACGGACATTCAAAGCGATAGCGCGCCGCTCCACACGCTGGTCGCCGCTCTGCTGGAAGCGGCAGGCGCTGGCATCCATTGTCTGAAAGACCCAACGCGCGGCGGGGTCGCGACTTCACTCAACGAGATGGCCCTGGGGTCGGAGGTTTCAGTTGCGCTTGACGAGCAGGCTATTCCCGTGCATGCCGAGGTGCGCGGCGCCTGCGAAATTCTGGGCCTCG
>JBDTHH010000663.1:0-5601 GCA_039937055.1 Ktedonobacteraceae bacterium
GAGCGTGGCGATAAAGGGGAGGATGAGCAAGAGCAGGAGCCAGGAACGGCCCCTTCGCGCTTTGCGAGTAAGCATGGCGTTTCTCCTTTGTGTGTTGAACAAATAAGATATGAAGCCACTTTCTATAATCCTACGCAATTCGCGGGAAAAAGTCAACACTCTGTGTTCCCGCATCTTCCGACCGCGTAGGGGCTATGGCTTGCCTCGCCCGTGGTGGCCGACGCGGGCGAGGCAAGCCATAGCCCCTACGCGGTCGGAGGGTGGCGCAGTCCTGTTGTGTTAAGCCAATCATCGTTGTTCGTCATATAGTAACGTGATGATAGTTGCCTCACAGGGTGCCATTAGTTGCACTCTGCTGAGGGCTAGCAGGCAGAGCGAGGGGCATGGAAGAGACGGCGTGGAGCGGTATGAGCGGTGATGCGGCAGGGGAGGAGGCACGGATTATTCTAGGGGGGCGCTATCGCCTGGTGCGACTGCTGCACGAGAGGCCGAGGCTGCGCCTGTACCTGGCCCGGCGGCTGTCGGCGGCGCGCGGTCGCGTGCAATATGATGAAGAGCAGGCGCCGCTGGTGGTTATCCGAGAGCTGGACCTGAGCGGCCTCGCCCCGCACATTGTGGCCCAGGTGAAGCAGGCGGCGTTTGAGGAGTTTGTGTCGCCCATGGTGCTAGGCTCTCCACGCCTGCCCGGCGCCGGTGATCGTGTGCGTATGGAAGGCGACCGGCACTACATGGTGATGCAACTGCGGGGAGCGCGGGGGCAGCAGCACGCGCTCGCTGTGTCGCTGGCCGATCTCCTGCTGGGGCAGCAGTGGCCTGCCTGGTTGACGCTGGAGACGACGCTCACCTGGGGCATACAACTCTGCCGTATCGTGGCAAAGCTGCATCGCATGGGTGCCATGCTGGGTGACCTTGATCCCGCGACGGTGCTGGTGGATGTGGAGTGTATGGCTGATTGGGCGCCCGTGCTGCTGGTCTCCTGGCCACCACCTCCCCAGTTCTGGCCTGCCGCCCCGTCCCTGCCACCGGCCGGGGAGCGCTGCCAGCGCATATTCCCCACGCCTTACCTGGCGGCCGACAACGTCTTCGCGGCGCCTGAGATGCTCAGCGGCACGTATAGCGAGCGCTCGGACGTGTACGCGCTCGGCGCGCTGGTGTATCTGCTGATCACCCGCTACGCGCCGGCGGCTGTGGTGCGGCGCCAGGCGGCGGTGCTGCGCGAGGGCGGGCGTGCCTCGCGGGAGGGCGCCGGCCTGGTGCCGGGCGATGAGGAGTTAGACCTGATCGCGCCGCACCTGCTCAATGACCAGATCCCTCTGGCGCTGGAATGTATCGTGTTGCGCGCCCTGGCCCTCAATCCTATGGAACGCTACCCCTCAGTTTTCGCGCTGGTGGAGGCCCTGGAAAGCGTGGACATGCAGCAGGTCAGCACTACCAGCGCGGCCAGGCATATGTCGCGCGCCGGGAGGGCCCTTGCGTGGTTGAAGCGCGAACTCAATTCCTGATACCTTCATGCATCGATGATAGCGACATAGAGATGACATAGCACCTGCGTGGCCTCATCCTCCCCGATCTGTTCAGCGAGCATTTCCTGATAGGCGCCAACGTTCTCCATCCGCGCGCGGATGAATTCGTGACGCGCGCTGCCCGCCGCGTACCCATAGAGGCCCTGGCGCATGGCTTCAAGCTCCATCTCGATCCTCCTACGTAACTGCGCGATCTCGCTTTTGCTGTCTGTCCATATCATGGCGTCTATCCTCTTCCTGGTAGCGGGAGTGTAGATTCTCCCTGCATTATGAATAACGGTGAGCAGGACATATTTCGCGCGGCGGATTGTAATCTTGACTTGCATAGCGGGTTCCTCTACAATGAGGGAGACCTCTTCGGGGATGGAGGCGGACGCGATAAATCGGGTCCCTACGGAGGCGGGTTCCTCTACAATGAGGGAGACCTCTTCGGGCGGGGCCCCGTTGCAGAGCTTCATTTTTTATGCAAGGAGACACGTTGATGGCTGAACAGGATGGACCCTTGACGGGGAGGCAGCTCGGTAACTATCGCCTGCTGCGCCTGCTGGGGAAGGGCGGTTTTGCCGAGGTCTACCTGGGTGAGCACATCCATCTTGGTACGATGGTAGCTATCAAGGTGCTCAACTTACGCATCGAGAGCAGCGATGTAGATCAGTTTCGTACCGAGGCGCGCACGATTGCGCACCTGGTGCATCCGCATATCGTGCGCGTCTTTGATTTTGGTCTGGAGCATGCTGCGCCCTACCTGGTAA
This sequence comes from Ktedonobacteraceae bacterium, assembly GCA_039937055.1. Taxonomy (GTDB): domain Bacteria; phylum Chloroflexota; class Ktedonobacteria; order Ktedonobacterales; family Ktedonobacteraceae; genus JALYTT01. The sequence continues at coordinate 2,276 of JBDTHH010000663.1, forward strand.
TGGATTATGCTCCCAACGGCACACTGCGCAACCTCTATCCGCGCGGCACGCGTCTCCCGCTCTCCGAGGTCGTCAAATATAGCGGGCAGGTGGCTGACGCTTTGCAATATGCGCACAATCAGCGCGTGATTCACCGCGATATCAAGCCGGAGAATATCCTGCTGGGGCGCGATAATGATGCCCTGCTGAGCGACTTCGGGATCGCGTTGATCTCCCAGACCTCGCGCCTACAAACGGCGCAGGATATCGCGGGCACTATCGCCTACATGGCCCCCGAACAGATCGAATCTCACCCGCGCCCAGCAAGCGACCAGTATTCGCTGGGTATTGTGGTATACGAGTGGCTCTGTGGCGAGCGGCCCTTTCAGGGGTCGTTCACCGAGATTGCCGTCAAGCAGACCATGGCGCCGCCACCGCCCCTGCGGGAGCGTGTACCGGAGGTGTCCATCAATGTTGAAAAGGTGGTGATGACCGCGCTTGCCAAAGATCCGCAGGCGCGTTTCGCTACCGTAGCTGCCTTTGCGCAGGCTCTGGCGCGTGCGGCTGAGGATGCGCCTACATTGATAACGGCCGAACCGCTAGTGCCACCGCTTAACAGGCCGCTGTCGCAGGCGCCGGTATCCTCCGGCCAATCGGGGGTGAATACGCCCCCTGGGCGCACGTATGAGAGTGCCGGGATGGATCAGGATGGCGGCGCTACAATGGAAGTTGCTGGCCAGACAACGCCACCACGTGTTGTGCAGCCGCAGCCGCCTCTTGTGTTGCCTTCGCTGGAGCCTGCGGTCAGTAGCCCTATATCCGACGCGAGTGTGCCAGAGCAAACGCAGGCCCGCACGTGGGAAGCCCCGCTGCTGACACCGCGAACAGATGGCCCGCCTGCGCCTGCGCGCAAAGGGCCACCTGTGGGGCGGGTGGTGCTGCTGGTGGCCCTGGTACTGCTCGTGCTGGTAGGTAGCTTCGGCGTGTTCTACTTGAGGGGGCACGCGTCTCAAAACACAGGAGTGATTACCCCGACTGCCACCACGCCGCACCATGGTGTAACTCCGACAGTTGTGATTACGGCGCAACGGGGCGATTCTACGACGTTCGGTTTCGGCCCGCAGCATACGCGCTTTAATACCGACGAGCATACGCTCGCCACCGCCAATGTTTCGCGCCTCGCGCTGGACTGGGCGTTTCCCACGGGAGGTCAGATCAATTCCTCGCCGGCGGTGGTCGATGGTAACGTCTACATCGGGTCGGATGACCATAAGCTGTACGCGTTGAAGGCCGCCACGGGCAAGATGCTCTGGTCGTTTCCCACTGGGGATGTCATTGGCTCCTCGCCGGTCGTGGCTGACGGCGTGGTTTACGTAGGTTCGTTCGACCATAATCTGTATGCCATTGACGCGGCGACCGGCAAGCAAGACTGGAAATTCCCCACGAAGGGCAATATCTTCTCTTCGCCGGTGGTGGTCAACGGGGTGGTCTATGTAGGCTCGTATGATCGCAATGTCTATGCCGTCGACGCGAAGACGGGCCAGAAAATCTGGGCGTTCTCCACCGGGAACCAGGTGGTCTCTTCGCCGGCGGTGGTCAATGGCGTGGTGTATGTAGGCTCGTATGATAACAATGTGTATGCCATCAATGCGAAGACAGGCCAGAAAATCTGGTCCTATCCTACGGGAGGCGCGATTGACTCCGCGCCGGCCATCGTGAATGGGGAGCTGTATATTGGCTCACTGGATAAAAAGATTTATGCCTTGAATGCCAGTACCGGCACCATGAACTGGTACTTTATCACGAACAATGCTATTCTCTCCTCGCCGGCGGTGGTCAACGGCGTCGTCTATATCGGCTCGACGGATGGCATGCTCTACTCCTTCACGGGGGGTAACGTAAACTGGAAATTCACGCCTGCGTCGGGCTGCACATTCAAGTCCTCGCCGATGGTAGCCAACGGTGTGGTGTATAGCGGGTGTTCGGATGGTCATCTCTATGCCATCGATGCCAGTTCAGGAAATCAGCTTTGGTCCTACACGACGCATGGCGAAGTGCGCTCGTCGCCGACGGTGGTCCATGGCGCGGTGTACGTCGGGTCCCACGATAGCAAGGTGTACCGGTTTGGCCTTCCGTCGTAAGTAGAGGGAGCCTATAAGGCCACGGTCGATAGAGTCGCCCCTACGAATTCTCCGGCAGTATCCTCCCGCGTAGGGATGCGGCTTGCCGCATCCCTACGCGGGAGGGGGAAGTGCCCCGATCCCCGTCAATCGAAGCGTGACGGAGCACTATGAGGCAAGCCTCGCCCTACGAGACGACCTGCCTCTCTTCTGCGGGCAGAGAGGCGTACCTTGACACCTATTGCCATTGGAGATATGTGGCCCTCACGCGGCCACCAGCGGTCGCGCATCCATAATGACCTCGTGATAGCCGTCAAAGAGACACTGCATGGCGGCTGGCCAGGAGCGTTGTCGCGCCTCCTTCGGTGCGGCCTGACCCATGGTAGAGCGCAGGGGGGCATTGTATACCAGGTGCTCCAGGCGAATGCGATAGCTCCGCGCCTGCTCTTCTGCATCGAGTCCAGCCACATCCAGCAGAAAGCCGCTGCCGCCATCCTGCACCAGGTCGCATACCCCCTCCGCAAGCACTCCCACGATAGGTAGCTCCGAGGCCATGGCCTCCAATACCACCTGCCCGAAGGTTTCGGAGGTCGAAGGAAACGCGAAGATGTCGGCCGAGGCATATGCCGCCGCCAGTTGTTCACCTTGCAAGTAGCCTGTGAAGGTCACTGGCAGGCCGGCAAGCTCCTGTTTCACTTCTTTCAGGGCTGGTCCATCGCCGACGAGCACGAGGTGGGCGCGGTCGTGATCCATCGCGCGATAGGCCTGGGTAAGCAGGTGCAGATTTTTTTCCCATGAAATGCGACCTGCATACAGCAGCACGGCTTTGGTATCCGCGTTCTTCTGACCTGCCAGCCAGGATGCGCGCAACTCCGTGCTTCTCTTTGCCGGCTGGAAGAGCGCGGTATCGACGCCCCGTGGCCAGATGCGTACGTGTTCAAACCCTTGTGTATGCAGCATGGAGGCCGTTGAGGGCGAGGGGCAAAATGTTAGCGCGCTCTGGTTATGAATGAAGCGATTGTATGTCCACATCGGCTGTGTGAGCATGGGGAAGCCGAAATGACCACAGTACGCGGCAAGGTTGGTATGGTAGGAGGAGACCACGGGCTTATTGAGGAAGCGCGCCGCCGCCAGTCCCGCCGCCCCCAGCACAACGGGATCAGCCAGGTGGACGATATCCGGCTGGAATTCGTTCAGGCGGCGAATAAACAGCGGGCGAAAGAAATG
>JBDTHH010000664.1:0-5366 GCA_039937055.1 Ktedonobacteraceae bacterium
TCATTGCACGGGCAAGCCGGATCCCTACGCGGGAGCGGAAGCGCCCTGATACCCCGTGCAATGAAGCTTGACAGAACGTAAGTACATTCATGCACCAAACGCCGAATGTACTTACGAAGGGGAATGGCGCCTCTCACTCAAGCTAGCTACGGGGCTGAGACATAGTCCTGTACGCAGGGAAGCTTCGCAATACGCCTGTACGCATGGTTCTGCAGCGAGATGAGCTTGCCGCGCTCTGTGGCGCTGGCAGATGGAGGGAGCCGGTACTCCTGCAACTGGATACCCGCGTGCAGAAAGGCTTCCTGTAGCGCGGTGGGACGGCTCCCAAAATGCATGCGGTTCGCCAGATCGACCAGCAACGCTTGGCGTTGTTTCTTCGGGAAGCGCGCGATTTCGTGTGCCAACCGTAAAAACAGCTCTTCGCGATACGCGTTTTCTGTGGCCTCCTCCGAAAAATTGGGACGGTCATCCTGTATGACCTCTTCTCCTGATGCACAGTTATAGGTCGACAGGCGCACGATCCGACGTTCGCGCCGCCACAAGTCGTGGCAGTAGTTGGCAGCGATCACAAACATCATATGCGCAGGCGCCTGGACCGGCACGGCCTCGCCCCGTTCAGCCTTGCGCATGCGTTCAACGACCCTGCGGGTCGTCTCCTGAACGATATCCGCCGCGATATCTTCCTCCTGCCCCCGCCAGGATGACAATGTGTAAGAATATACCTGGCGTAAAGCGAACGCCCGCAACTTGATATGCAGATCTTGCCAGGCTGCATCATTGATAGGATCGGAACAGGCCGTCGTTAGATTCGAAGTGACATCCATGAGAAACTCCTCCTTGAAGTTCAGCCGTGCCGCTGTTAAACTAGTAGAAGCGGTTGCTTGTAATGATCCTGAAGTGCTTTATCAATCAAAGGGTGTAACGTATTTTGTGGAATGAGATCACCGTGTCTCATCACTGCTCTAAGGATAGCCAAAGAAGCGAACCATAAAAACCGCATCTCCCTGGCAAATTGTGGTCAAATGGGGGACATTTCCCTGGCATATCTAGCGAGTAGAGAGTATTGAGGTTCATGTGGAGAAGCATCCGTCCGATCACCCGCTGAAACGCGCGCGCGAACAGCGCGGTTGGACACAAAAAGAGCTGGCCGAAAAACTTAAGATCGATACTAAGACGGTCAACCGCTGGGAAAACGGAAAAAGTATCCCTCGCTCCTACTATCGCACGTTGCTCAGCGAACTCCTCCAGAAAAGTGTGGAAGAGCTGGGGTTTCGCATGCAGACGCAAGAAGACTGTAGAGAGGCGCCTCACGTCGAGAAGCTTCACGGCCGCAGTATCGAATATGCACAATTAGAGCAGTCGATCACAGAAGGCCAGTGCCAGCTCGCAGTCGTGCTCGGCGTGGGAGGCGTCGGGAAAACGACGCTTGCCGCCAGGCTGACTGAGCAGGTGAAGGACTCATTTGAGTACGTCTTCTGGCGCAGGCTGCAAAATGCCCCCCCCTTAGAACCCATCCTGCGGGAGTGCATCCGCTTTCTTTCAGATCAGCAAACGGTCGATCTACCCCAGGCGACCGTTGATGCGCAACTGCTCGTGCTGATCCAGCTTTTACGCGAGCGCCGTTGCTTGCTGGTGCTGGACAACCTCGAATCCATCATGCAGCCTGGGCAACGCGCGGGACAGTACCGGGAAGGCTATGAGAACTACGGGCAGTTGATCCAGCGCATCGGCGAGGCCCAGCACCGCAGTTGTCTCCTGCTAACCAGCCGTGAGAAGCCGCGCGAGGTAGCACGCCTGGAAAACACCGGGCCAGCCGTGCGCTCGTTTCACCTCTCAGGCCTGGAGCAGAGCGCGGGGCGCGCCATCTTGCAGGACAAAAACCTCGCCGGGTCAGACGCTGATTGGGAACGGCTGATCCGCATCTATTCGGGCAACCCGCTGGCCTTGAAACTCATCTCTGAGTCCATTCAAGAACTCTTTGGAGGTGAGATCGCCAGCTTCCTGCAGCAGCAGGAGATTATCTTTGGCGATATCAATGAACTGCTGGATGGGCAATTTCACCGTCTGCCCGCCCAGGAGCGCGAAATCCTGTACTGGTTGGCGATTGAGCGCGAAACAGTCTCGCTGGAGGAGATCCGCGCAAACCTGGTGCGCCCGGTCGCCAATCGCCTGCTACTTGAAGCGCTGGATTCTCTGCGACGACGCTCCATGATCGAGGTACCAGCCCCGGCACGCTTCACGCTGCAACCGGTCATTATGGAATATGTGACGCAGGCGCTCGTCAGGCAGTTCTGCGCGGAATACACGGGGGAGAGCCGCGCGACCTGGATGAACTACGCGCTCATCAAGGCGCAGGCCAAGGACTACGTGCGCGATAGCCAGGTGCGCCTCATCCTCAGGCCTGTCGCGGACCAACTCGTGGCGGAAGCAGGGAAGAAGGGGCTGGAGCAGCGCATGAACGCTATGCTTGCGGACCTGCGCCAGGAACACTCCATGCATCCCGGCTACATGGCAGGCAATGTGCTCAATCTGCTGGTTCACCTGCGCAGCAACCTGCAGAACATCGACTTCACACACCTCACGATACGCCAGGCATACCTCCAGAACGCCACGCTGCCCAACGTGAATTTCGCGCACGCCCATTTCATCGATGGCGCCTTTACCGCCACCTTTGGCAATATCCTCTCGGTCACCTTCAACCCCTCCGGCGCTACCCTGGCAGTCGGAACCGCCGCCGGTGATGTCTGGCTCTATGAAGCAGTGAGCACAACTCCCTATCAGTCCTATCGCGGACACATCGATGGCGCCTGGTCGGTAGTCTTCAGTCCCGATGGCAATCTGCTGGCCACCAGCAGCGATGATCAGACCATTCGCCTGTGGGACACCAGCAACGGCCTGAGCCTCGCAACACTGTTGGGGCATACCAACCGGGTACGCGCCGTGGCCTTCAGCCCCGATGGCACTCTGCTGGCCACTGGCAGCGATGATCAGACCATTCGTCTCTGGGACATGCGCACTCGCGAGTGCGTCAAAGTTCTTGATGGCCATAGCAATCGCGTCTGGTCCGTGGCCTTTAGTCCCGATGGGTACACACTGGCTAGCGGCAGTACAGATCAAACGGTGGGCCTGTGGGATGTAGCTTCAGGTCAGCGCCTCAAGACTCTTGAGGGACATACGCATGGTCTGCGCTCCGTGGCCTTCAACCCCGATGGAACCATGCTGGCCAGCGGCAGCGACGATAAGACTATCCGTATCTGGGAGATTGCCAGCGGCGTTTGCCTCCAGGTCCTGCAAGGGCATACCGATCACGTCTGGTCGATCGCCTTCCGCCCTGATGGGCAGGTGCTGGCCAGCGGCAGCGAGGATCACAGCATCCGTATCTGGGATGTCGCCAACGGACAATGCCGCACAATCTTGCAGGGCCATACATCTGGTGTACGCGCCGTCGCTCTCAGCCCCGATGGGACCACGCTGGTTAGCGGCGGCGACGACCAGACCATACGCTTCTGGGATGCCGACAGCAGCCAGTGCCTCAAGACGTTACAGGGCTACACCAATCGTGCCTGGTCGGTGGCCTTCAGTCCCGATGGGCAGCAGTTGATAAGCAGCAGCGAGGACCGCTACATCCGCCTGTGGGACATCCAGGGCCAGCGCTGCATCAAGGACTGGTATGACCAGGCGCACGGGGTGCGCACAGCAGTCTTCAGCCCCGATGGGCGCCTGCTGGTCAGTGGCGGCGAAGATCATAGCGTGCGCCTCTGGGACAATAGCGGCCAGCTCCTCAAGACGCTACGAGGGCATACGAACTGGCTGCGCTGCGTCACCTTCAACCCCGATGGGAAGTTGTTGGCCAGCGGCGGCGAAGATCTCACGGTGCGTATCTGGGATGTAGGCCGCGGTCAGCTCCTCAAGACTCTAAGCGCTCATACCAATTGGGTGCGCTCGGTGGCCTTCAGCCCCGATGGGAAGTTGCTGGCCAGTGGCAGCGACGATCAGACCGTGCGGATGTGGGATGTTGAATCGGGGGCCTGCCTCACGATCTTCGAGGGACATAGCGGGCGCGTGCGGGCCGTCGCCTTCCACCCCGCTGGGCAGACGCTTGCCAGCGGCAGCGAGGACCACACAGTTCGTATCTGGGATAGCCAGACCGGGGCATGCCTCAAGACGCTCCAGGGCCACACGAACAGGATACTGTCGGTCGCGTTCAGCCCCAATGGGTGTATACTTGCCAGTAGCAGCGATGATCTTACGATTCGCCTGTGGGATCTCGCTACCAACCAGCCATGCAGGGTGCTGCAAGGACATGAGGCTCGTGTACGCGCGGTGATGTTCAGTCCCAGCGGAGATCTGCTCGCCAGCAGCAGCGACGATGGCACACTCAAGCTCTGGAGCAGCGAGACAGGGGACTGTCTCACCACGCTCATCAGCACCCGCCCGTATGAAGGGATGAATATCACAAGGGTGAGCGGACTGACAGACACACAGAAGGCATCTTTGCGGGTCTTGGGGGCATTCGACACATGATTATGAGGTTTGACCAATCGTGTGCATACGAAAGGATCAGAGGTTACAGATGACCAATAACACAAACGATACGCTTAAGGAACAGCTTGTGCAGGCGGCGCGCCTCCTCTTCCAGGCAGGCGTGATGTCGCACAGCGGACACGGCAACATGAGCGCACGGCTGCCAGGAACAGGGCACATGCTGCTGGCCTCGACCGGCCTGCACGCTGAACTGACGTCAAAGCAGGTAGCGGTGGTGAGCTTCGATGGCGAGGTGATCGAGGGCACACTCGATGCGGCCACGCGCGAGATTGTCGCCATGCATGCCGGCGTCTATCGTGTGCGCACCGATGTCGGCTCCGTCATGCATACACACTCGCCCAGGGTCACCAGTTTCGCGCTGGCTCACCAGCCGTTGCCCTGCGCCTACGAAGCCATGCTACGTTTCGGCATCACCGAAGAGATCCCGGTAGCCGCCTGGGCGCCGCGTGGCTCACAAGAATCGGTGACGAACATCGTAGAACAGATCAAGCGCGCCCCCGCTTCCCCGGCGGTCCTGCTGGCGAATCACGGCCTGCTGGCCTTCGCGCGCGACCCGCTGGCCACCGCGCAACTGATCATCATCATGGAGGAAGCGGCAGAAATGACGCTGGCCGCGCGCGAGCTGGGCGGCGAGAAGGGCTTCCCCGGCGACGCATTCGAGAAGGAGCACAAGCATATGCAGCAGTTTGGCTCGACACACTCGTAGCGCGTGGCTTGCCTCATAGGTGTGAACGTAAGCCATTGCTGATAGAAAACGAGCGGCGAATCCGTAGCGCGTGGCTTGCCTCGCCGTCCTGCTGGTTACAGGGACGGCGAGGCCA
>JBDTHH010000665.1:0-4565 GCA_039937055.1 Ktedonobacteraceae bacterium
CAATTTATTGCGCCGGACGCGATAAATCGAGTCCCTACGGTGGATGGCGTGCCGATCAAACAAATTTGTTGGAGCAGGTAGGCAAGCCATCGTCCCTACGGTTTCTTGCTTGCGCCTCCAGATCCCGACCTGTTGTCGCCTCTCCCACCCTTACGCAGATCGCCTCGTCGCTTTGTATGTTCGGCGGCGGGTTTCTTCGCGCGATTGAGCATGATCTGCGCCTCCTCCTCGTGTCCATGAGTGAGCAACCACTGGCGCGCCTGCTCGTGCAGGTCGCGCAGGGTAGGACTTCCGGCTACCATCATCCACATCGCAAACTCTCCATCCGCTGGTGCCTCCTCGTCCCATTGGTTTTCGGCTATAAGAAATCGGCGCACACGATCGCTATCGAGCGTCCTGAGTACAGCGTCCAGACGTACACGAAAACTAATATATTCCGTCATCTACACTCTCCTGCTATGTACCTATTTCTTGAGTAGACTTGACATCTGCCACACATATACGTACAATTCCAGAAGCAATGACAGGTCAAACCTGTCGCATGTGCCGAGGGGGGTGCCAAATGCCTGTATGTATAAGGTGGTTGCATGCGTAATGATCGCGTTTTCTCTGCACCGTCGCTTTCAGAGGTGCTTAAACAACTCTTGATCCACCGGCCCACCGGTTTACTTACCATACAGCGCATAACAGGCCCGCGTCAAGAAGAGGTCCATATTGCTATCGAGCACGGACAGCCTACGCATATCTTGCGCGACCGGCACGAGGAAGAGGCCAACGAGACGAACCTGGCCTGGCTCGATACCTGGGGGCAGATTCGTTTTACCTTTCAGACGGCCGAACCCCTTTTACAACTCCCCCCACCAGCTTCAGCGCCTCCACCGCAGAGGCCGACTACGCGTGAGCATCGTGTGCAAGCTTCATTGCCAAAGCGGCCTGTATCAACCACGCGGCCGCTACCCGCTGTGCCACCTACGCCGCAGTTCAATAGCGCACCACCCAGCGGGCCAGTCAATGGCCCGCAGTGGCCTCCTATACCAGATACAATCTCACAGACGCAAGTTGAGAACCTTGATCTCCGCCAGGGTATGGGTGTCTCCCAGAATCCTTATAGCTTGCCGCTCGCGACGCCCGAACTCGTCATTCCATCTATCACCATGGTGGGAAAAGAGCAGCCTGTTGCGCACATTCCCCGTTATGACCGTTTTATCTTCCTGCTCCTTAATGGACGCCGTACTGTTGCCGACCTGATCCAACTTACCAGGCGCCCGGTGGCTGATCTGTATGCCTCCCTCTATCGCCTGCAAAACCAGAAGCTTATCATCATCGAGACATACGCACAACATCCAAAGGATCAAGAGAAAGACATTCGAAGCTAGCACTCAAGCGCGATAACTTCTCCCTCGCGCTCGGCCGAGCGTTTGGCGGCCTCCATTACCATAATCGTGCGGCGCGCCTCCTGCGGTGGAATAGCCAGGGCCTCGCCACAATGCAGGTGGTTCGCCAGATTGCGATGGAAGGCATGCAGGGAGGGCTGCGGCAACGTGAGGCGCTGCTCGTGGATAGCGCCATCCAGACCGCGTGTGAACACATGCATAGCGGGGAGAGCCTCGGAGGGTGCCAGGCGCTCTTCGATGAGGTCACCCGACCAGCGCCGCGTCTTCACGCTTTCGTGGCGCCACTCCCCTACAATCGCGCCCTGCTCGCCCAGGATATACCACTTTGGCTTGAGGGCCGCCGCGATGTCTGAATGCATGAATTCGGCCTCCTGCCCGCCCGCGAAGCGCAGGTAGACGCTGGAGTGATCGGCGTTGGTGACATCGTGCCAGACGCGCTTATGCTCCACGCCACGCACGCTCACGACAGGATCGGGGATCAGGTTGAGTATCCAGTCCAGGTAATGCGAGCCCCAATCATAGAAGACGCCCCCGGAGATCGGCTCGTGGGAATGCCAGTAGTCGCAGGGATGGGCATAGCCGCCGATGAAGGTCTCAATATGGAAGAACTCGCCGATGGTCCCCTGCTTGCGCAACTGCTGGATCGCCAGGTAGTCGGGGTCCCAGCGGCGACACTGGTAGATGGTTAAGGCGCGCTGCCGCTCCCCGGCAAGCTGGATCATCTGATCAGCTTCAACAGTGGTCAAACAGAAGGGCTTCTCTGTGACAACGTGCTTATCGGCATGCAACATGCGCATCGAGATCGCGGCATGTGTATCCGGCGGAGTAGAGACTATCACCAGGTCGATCGTGGGATCTTCCATAACGTACGCGAGGTCGGTGCAGGTCTGGACCCCTGGGAAGGCCGCGCGCGTGGTCAGCAGGCGCTCTTCGTTACGATCGCAGACCAGCGCTAACTCCAGCCCCGGCACCTGGCTGATAGCGGTTCCATGCTCAAAGCCTATCGCGCCGTAGCCGATCAACGCGACACGCGCCGGGGATTCCTCCGTCGAGGCGCCGGCGGCATAGCGCGTGGCGCGGGCCACGATCTGCTGAAAGACGGGATGTTCCCAGGTCTCAGGCCTGCTCCCCAGCATGATGCACACCACGCGCCCCCGCCCATAGTTGCATGTGTATGCCAGGGTATAGGAAGCATGCTGCCAGGTTGTGCGCCACGCCACCTCGGCATCTGGCGGCAGGATATCGAGCAGGTACACGGCCTCAAGGACGGCGAACGCCGGGTCAATGCGGCGCGTAAGATAGTGATCAGTATGAGCCGCGCGCGCGATAATCTCGCTGCGGGGAGTACACATACCGTGGATATGGCCCAGCACCTCGCCCAGCAATTCATATTCTCGATAGGCCTCTGCCGCCTCAGCAACGCATACCAGCCCACCGCCCTGCTCCACAAAGCTAGCAAGCGCCCGTTCCTGTTTCCTATCCAGCGGGCCTATATCGCCGTTGATCATAATCGCCCGCTGCGCGCCCAGGTGGCATAACTGCTCTGGCGCGGTTATGGACCAGGCCTCTTCAAGCTTCTCCATGTGTCGCTATACTCCTATGATAATGTGGATGCTCATGCGCGTGATCTGGCCAGTGCCGGTGGGTATGCGTGTGGACCACATTGGCAAAGCGCAATTCATCTTCAGTATGAGTATGGGTACCTTCAAGATGGTAAGGATGATCGTGACCGCGCCAGCGCTGGCCAGGATCGTAGTTGACGGCCAGCAGGCTCTCGCCATGATGCCAGCGCGCGCGGAAGATATCGTAATTCTTCTTACTTTTCGTGGCCTGTTCCTCTTCGCTCAGGCTATACCACTCGCGGTGAAGATGCTTCTCAACGCGCGCAGCCACCTCCGGGACGGTGACAACCCGGTAGCCCGCTGTCTTAAAAAAGAAGCTATAGTAGATATCCATGAGCCGGTAAAAGCGAAACTTCTCGTCGATCCAGCCGGTCTCGCCCAGCACAGTACGCCGGAAGGCCATGAGATAGCCTTCGATGGCATCTACATCCGGTCCGGGAGCCTCGCGAAAATCGCGCAGGTCATCGGTTACCAGTCCATACGGCCCCGCCAGCCCGATATCGGGGTCTGTCAGAGCCTGCTCTAGAGGCTGCCAGATAGCGCCTTGCAGTTCGATGGATGTATCCATTAGCACAATATAGCGTCCCTGGCTGGCACGCATGGTGGCATTACGGCCGGCGGCAAAGCCCATATTATGGTCCGCGAAGAGCACGTACAGCCCGATTTTTTGTTGCTGAGCGCTCCGCAGGTCATCCTGGCGCGCAAGCTGCTGGAGGTAGCCCAGAGTATCGTCGGTGGAACCATTGTCGATGATAAGCAGTTCGATACGCCGGTCAGCGCTATGACGACACACGCTCTCGATACAGCGCTGCAAATCGGCCTGGCTATTGTGAGCCAGCAGGTTCACCGAAAACTCATAGAGGTCGGGAGCCTGGGTATGGTCGGGGACATCGCTGGAACTGGAGATGACCGTGAACTCTTCCTCCTGGCGACGGGGCAGCACCAGGGGGCCGCGCCGCGTATCCCTGACGGCATAGCCGGCGGCGTTCAGTTGCAGACGCACCTCGTCCGCCTGCGGATAGCGTGTTTGCTGGCGCAGATCCTCACGCTCGCGCACCTGGCCGGCAACCTCTGCTGGCAGCGTCGACAGGTAAAAGCGCGGCTCAGCCTGCTGGCGCGGTCGCTCGCTCAGCAGGTAGTTCTTGAGATCGAAGCCCAGGATACGGTCGAAATCAAGCAGCAGAGAGACCTGGGTGGCCGGGTCATCCTCGTGCGAGCGCAGCATCTGCCAGACGACCGCCATGGCACGCGGCATATTCAGATCGTTCTCAACCTCCGCCAGGCACGCGTCTCGCCAGCGATCTGACTCACCAGGCGGCGACGAGAGGGCGCGCTCTCGATCGGACTGCATGAACAAGCGGTAGGCGCGCTCGCGCAGGCGCTCCAGAGATGTCTGGGCCGCCTGAAGCGCGCGGAAGGTAAAATTCAGACGGCTGCGGTAGAGGGCGGTGGTATAGAAATAGCGCAGCGCCAGTGGATCGAAGCCACGCGCCTCAATCTCGGCACAGGTATAGGCATTGCCGGTAGACTTCGCCATCTTCTGGCCGTC
>JBDTHH010000666.1:0-2890 GCA_039937055.1 Ktedonobacteraceae bacterium
GCAGAGGCCGCGGCCTCTGCTCGGTCCACCCTCTTTTTAGCCCACTGTCACGATTACGCGACCTGGCGGCGCATCGTCAGGGCGCTGAGGGCGATCATGACCAGGGCGAAGATGAGCAGCGCGCTCAGTTGGCCGGAGATCTGGCCGAAGTCGCTGCCCTTCAACATGACGCCGCGCAAGGCATCGTTGGCGTAGGTCAGCGGCAGGATGTAGGAGATGGGCCGCAGGAAACTGGGCAGTTGCGCGATCGGCCAGAAGATCCCCGACAGGAACACCTGCACTCCGAAGACCAGGGGGATAAACTGAATGATCTGAAACTCGTTCTGCGCGAAGGTCGAAAGGAAGATGCCCAGGTTGACGCTGCCGATCGTCAGCAGGACCGAGACCAGGAAGACCAGCGCCAGGTTGCCGCTGTAATGCACGCGCAGCACAAACACGACAAAGAGCAGCACCAGTAGCGACTGCACAAGCGCGAAGAGCGTGAAGCCGCAGACATAGCCCACAACCAGCTCGGTGCGCTTCAAAGGCGAGACCATCACCCGCTCTATCGTGCCCTGCGAGCGCTCGCGCAGGAACGCCACCGAGGTCAGCAGGAACACAAAGAAGAATGAGAAGATGCCGATGAAGACCGGCGCGAGCGAGTCATTAAAGGTATAGTCGGGTCCGCCGTGCAGGTATTGGGCGGCGTCTATGGTAAACGGCAACGCCCCACCCACACCGGGAATGCCGCCCTGTCCGCCAGAACCCTGCTGCGTGCGAGCCACAGCCAGAGCCACGCCGAGCTGGCGTGCCAGGCCCTCAGCGACATCCTTCATGGGGCTGGCAATAGTTGGATCTGAGCCTTCCAGCACAATACGCACAACGGGCTGCTGACCCTGGGCCACCTGCTGCGCGAAGTCGGGCGGGAAGACCAGCGCCGCGTCGGCATCGCCGTTATTAAGCGTGCTGTCAACCTGGCTGGCCTGGATATCGATGGTCTTCAGCTTGCTCTTCGCAGGCAGCAACGTATCGATCAGCGTGTTGACATTCTGGCTACCCGTACCTGTGGGGCGCACGAGCGCCAGGGTGCGCACGCTGCTGGTATTCGAGAGCACCAGGTAGAGCAGCGTCATGATCAGTAGGGGCGCGAGGAAGACCAGAGCCAGCGAACGTTTATCGCGCAGGACCTGGCGAATGATGCGCGTAGCCAGGGCCATAATCCGTGAGAAGCTCATGATTGTACCTCCCGGCGGCTGGCGAAATGCAGAAAGGCCTCTTCCATGTCGCCTGTGCCCGCCTGGCGCAGGAGTTCAGCCGGGCTACCCACCCCCAGCAGCTTGCCGGAGCGCAGCAGGCCCAGGCGCGTGCAATGGCTGGCCTCATCGAGGTGGTGGGTAGATACAATGATGGTCGTGCCCTCCCTGTTCAAACTGGCGAAGTAGTCCCAGAACGAGCGGCGCAGTTCGGGGTCAACGCCCACAGTTGGCTCATCCAGCAGTGCTAGGCGCGGACGGTGAACCAGGGCGCAGGCCAGCGAGAGGCGCTGGCGCATGCCGCCGCTGAAGGTGCCCACGATATCGCGCGCGCGGTCGGCGAGGCCCACGCGCTCCAGCATCTCCTGAATACTGCGCGCCTGCTCCTTGCCGGTCAGGCCGTAGATAGCGCAGAAGAACTGCATATTCTCCCGCGCCGTCAGATCAAGATAGAGCGCGCTGAGCTGGGTCATGTATCCCAGAGATGCCGCCACTTTTGCGCCAGGCATCCGCTGACCCAGAACACGGATGCTACCGCCGCTGGGGCGCACCAGGCCCACCAGCATACGGATCAGCGTCGTCTTGCCGGAACCATTCGGGCCGATCAGCCCGAAGGTCTCGCCGGCATCAATGGACATGCTCAAGTCATCGATCACGCGCAACTTGCCAAAACGCTTGACGAGCTGCTCGATCACCACGACAGGCTCGCTGACAGCGACCGGAGGGGGCTGCTGTTCCTCGCGAGTCCCAGAGATAGCCTCTGACATCTGTTGTCTCCTCTCATTTTATTGATTAACCAGACAATTAACGAATGCTAAAAAAAGAGCGTCATCGTGGGATGAGACCCTGGAACACGGTATCGATAATCACATTGGCAATCTCCTCGTGCGAATACGCCAGGACAGAGGGATCGCGCAATATCTGGCGGCGCAGCACAAAGCCTATAGCGCAACCCAGGAATGTTTGAGCAGTGAGATCCACATCAACAGGGCGAATCTCGCCAGCCTCTATCTTCGCACTGAGATAGTTGCCCAGGATCTCAAGCACCTGCTCGATAATGCCCCGAGGGATAGCGGCCATCTCCGGCTTATAGATCATCTCCGGGAGCAGCACTCGAATCAAGCCGATAAAGTTTTCGCCCTCGATGATATTCAGCGCACGCGGTATCAGGAAACGGAAGAACATCTCCGGCGGCAGCGCCAGCACCTGCGGCGGCAACGTTGTCAGGACCGTGAGCGGCGACCGGGCCTCAAGAATGGCCCGCAAGAGCGCCTCCTTACTGTCAAAGTAATAGTAGATCAGGCCAGGCGTGATGCCGGCCGCGCGCGCGATATCCTTATTGGTGGCCTTGAGAAAGCCCTTCTGGGAAAAGACGCTCAGAGCGGCATCGATGATCTGCTCGCGACGATCTTCCACAATTTTCGGCGTTCGCGCCATATATCTATGCACACCATTTCTAATACAGACGGGTAGGATTAATTGGCTGACTGATTAATAACAATTATAGAAGATGCGGGGAAGGAAGTCAAGGGGCATAGTGGACTGACAAAGCACCTATGATATGCGGGGCTATCTCTGAAGAATTTCTCAATCATGCACGCGGTAGATCACGCCAGCCTTGTCATCGCTGATATATAGGGCGCCGTCCGGGCCGACGG
>JBDTHH010000667.1:0-6050 GCA_039937055.1 Ktedonobacteraceae bacterium
TGCTGGCCAACGATCTGGCGAGGCTTCCCAACGGGCGAGGCAAGCCATCGCCCCTACGAACATGCCCAATTTCCTCACATTCATGGCGTATGTGAACACGCGAGCGCCATGTTCCAACCCGACAAATGTTGCCTGTCAGTCCACTAGCCCGTCGGCTCTTCCAGCATCAGGCGGTCCTCGGTGCCATCGACAGCATACTGGCGCAGCTCCTGCACCTTGTTCTCGCGACGGAAGCGCCGGTAGAAGCTCCCATACAAATCGCGCATGCGCTGCGGGTTGACCTGTTTGCCACCTTCGTAGTATTCCAGTGCAACCTGCCCGATAGCCCAGGTGCCGGCAGAGGCAATAGCGCCAGCGACGAGATCGCCGCCAAAGGGCACGGCCTTCGCCGCCTGTTCCGCCAGATAGCGCAGGCCTGCTCCACCCGCCATCGTCACGATCAGCTCGCGAGCATGCTTTGTGGCCTCCGCCGAGTTCATCGACTCGCCGTACAAGGCGGCCAGGCGCAGCACAAGGCGAATCTGCACCCCCAGGATAATCGGGATATCCACCAGCGGGATCGGCTCCAGCCCGGCGGCCAGGCTGACCAGCGTGGCGTTGCGGATGATACGCTGTGCAGCTTTACGGCGAAATGCCGGCAGTTCGTGGCCAATGACCAGCGCTGCATCGGGGCTGGCATCGATCAGCGCGGGCAGCAGCTCCTCGGCGATGTTCTGGCCTGAGTGCGCCGAGATGGGGATCACGCCAGGGACGTGGAGCATGACCGCGGTCTCCGTTGCCAGACGGTCACCGTTCTCGCCGCCGCGCAGCGTGTCGATCTTGTTCACGGCCACAATCGTGGGCTTGTTCAGCTTCTTCATCGCCTCATAGAGGTCACGATCCTGCGCCTGGAAGCCGCGTGAGCCATCAACTAGAAACAGGATCGCACTCGCGCGATCCATGGCGCTCTTTGTGACATCGGGCAGGTGGCCAGGGGTATCGACAAGCGTAAAGGGGCCGAACTCAGCAGGCACGAGTGCCTTCGTTGTGCCTGCCTCGGGGGAGACCGGAGAGATGTTTTTGCCCATAATCTTGTTGAAGAGCGTGCTCTTGCCAGAGTTCGGCTGGCCAACAATCACGATAGTGTTGTTCATGCCCACCTGAACCTCTGCCTGCGCCTGCCGCCAGTCCACAGCTTTCATAAAATGCTGCACAAGGGCAATATTAGCCGGCAGGTTTTTCAGCACTGTGAAACCGAGATCGCGCATATTCTTCGGACGTTTCCTCAGTACGCCAGGAAGCAGCTTTTCAGCGATACTCTTCTTTGTCGGCTCTTCCTCTATGGATATCTTATATTTTTTCTTACGAGCCACACGCGTTTCCTTCCCTCATGTACTCTTTAGGACGCTCCTCGCGGGCGCCCTGGCGAGCCAACGACTCTGCATCTATTCCTTCATTATAGCTATCTTTGTCACCTGAGAGCAACCGCGACCATACTATCTGGTAGCGCTTCCCACAAGTCACTTCATTCACTATACTCTTACACGAATTTGTTGGCATAAACGGACGAGCCATCGCCCCTACACCGATCAGGCATACGATGTATAATGGAGCGATGGCGCAGAGCCGCTAGCAGGCGGAGCGTCATCTCTATGACACATACTGAGCGAATAGTAATTATAGAAGACGAGAAAGGGAGCAACCAGATGACAGAGACCGCAGACAGCGCACTCATAGACACCCAGCAACAGGAGGAATCCTCTATCTATGCTGGCTATCACAGCATCATCACGGGTGTTGATCGCGCCTGGGAATACGGCGGCTTCCCGTTGCCCGATGGCACCTTCTGGCGCTATCGCGAGCCTGACGCGGTCGTTGTTGTGGAAGGGGAGCGCCTGCGAGTAGGCGTCATGAAACTGACACGCGCCAATAACCAGGTGCAGATCCTGGATAACGCCAAGAATATGTTTTTCTCGACACGGAACTTTACAGTACCCGACAACGGCGTGGTCTCTTTCGAGTGGGATATGCGGGCACGTTGCGCAGGCACGAAGGCGCGCGATCTCTACGATGGTTTCGTCTCGGTGAATCTGCTGGACTTCAGTACCGGCTTCGCGCTCGACTTCTTTGCCTGCAACGACACCATCGCGACGGTCTACGAGCGGCTGCCCTTCCCCGGCGTGCCGGCCGCGCCAGATGTAGAAGGCGCGGTGAAGCCCAAATATTTCTCAGATTTTAACGAGTTGGCTGTGGAGACCACCCCTGGCCAGCTTCACCGTTACGGCATCAGCTACGACCAGGGCAAGGACGAGGTCAACTTCTTCCTTGACGGACAAAACGTCGGCGTGTACAAAGAGATGCCCTGCAAGATATCCTCCCTGCTCATCGCCCTGGGCTTGATGACCGAGAAAACTATTGAGCAGGGAAAAAGTATTTCCGTTCATGGCCAGTCTTTGGCCGGTGAGTGGGGATCGTTCACAGTGACAACACGTAAATCAGCATAGTGCCTGCTCAGGTCAGCCGCAGGAGCGTCTCCCAGATAAGCTGCGGCAAGACGCCAAACGAGTAAGACATCAACAGGCCCTCGCCGCGCTGATGCACACCCCGGCCATATGGTCCCATATTGACGACCGGGATATTGAGCTGCTGGATAGCCTCTAAAGGCAGGCTATACGATCCAGGCCGGGGTGATGTAGATCCACGCGCATCCTGCCAGACAGGCATATTCGCCTTCAGCGCTGCCAGGTCCACGCCAGGATCTAAACGCAAATAACTCATATCAGAAAGATAGGGATAGTAATCCTGATACACGACATTGAGGTCAGCATGCTGCTCCACCACGCTTGAAACGGCATCTTGAAACACGCCCGGCACGCTGGCTACATGCGGATAGTAGGGAGGTGCGTAGTAGATGATGACCGCTGGCCCCTGCCGTTCGCTGAGCGCCCACAGGCGGCGCACCAGGTGCAGGCAACGGTCGCGCTTATCAAGCTCGGCTGGCCAGTTCTGCCACTCCGCCTCCAACTCGCGCGCTACCTGTTCCTGCCCCAGGCGTTGCACCGTCTGCTCATACAGCGTAGCATAGGTGAGGATGATACCTGAGCGCGGTTGCCGCTCCTGCATGGGCGCTGGATTGCCACTCGTGAGCGACCAGTGCCGCTCGGTCTCGTCGATGCGCGCCAGCGTGCGCACCATGACCTGCTCGCTGCGTTGGCAGAGACGTTCCAGCAGTTCGCCGGGGCCGCTCGTCAGTGTCAGAACGTTCAAGTAAAAAGTCGAGGCATAGGGCAACTGCACATCGTAATGGGTCTTCAAATCTGTCGCATGCAGAGTCACAGGCGGCGGCGTCACCTGCCCGCGCGCCACATCGCAGAGCGCATCGTTCATACTCAGGTCGCTAATAAGCTCCGCCGCCAGCAGGTTAGTATCCAGGCCGTGAAAGGGTTCACCAACGTGGGCTTCACGACCGAGCACCAGAAAGCAAGGCAGGAGCTTGCCAACGGTGCCAGCATACACATAGCGGTGGGGGTCACCGGGATAGCGCGCAGCCGTATAATCGGTATTGATGGCACCAATATAGTCAAGGCCAAACTTCTCGCGCAGCAGCAGCAGCAACCGTACTGCCTGGAGCACACCCGCCGACTCGTTCTCTTCGTCAGGTGTCGCCAGCATCACCACAGATACCGGCAGCGGTGATGTCCTGGCCTGCGCTGCCAGGCGGCGCATGACCGCTATATTGGCCGCTACCCCGCTCTTCATATCGACAACGCCGCGCCCGAACATCCAATCGCCGGAGTGCGCGGCCACATCTTCTTCCAGGCCCTCCGTCAACTCGATGAGCGTGCGCTGCCGCTCCGCCAGCGCGTCGGGGTCAAGCGCCCAGGGTTCTAGAGGACCATAGTCCGCGGTACCTACAGTATCTATATGGCCAAGCAACACAACAGTCCGTGTGCTTTGACCACGTAGCAGGGCAAACGCGTTCATGCGCTCATGCGGGTCTCCGATAATAGGATCAAACCCGCAGGCTGTATAGCAAGGGGCCAGGCCATCGCTGCACAGAAGTTCAAATACCTTCAAGGCCACGCTGTTCTCGCCCGTACCAGGACTGACGCTGCGAATACCAACCAGTTGCCTGGTATAGTCGCGCACAATTGGATACCAGTCACTATACTCTTTGTTGTGTATATCGTCCATGATGCCTCCTCTACTGCACCGGGTTTCGCAAAAGTCGCTCGACCTTCGTAGCTGCGCGATTTATCGCGTGGGGGCAAGCCAGTCGTCATAGCTGCCAGGCGCGATAAATCGCGCAGCTACGAAGGATGGGCGACTTTTGCGAAACCCTGCTCTACTACACCTGTTCCAGGGCATGCAATACCCGCTCAATCTCCGCCAGCGTATTGTAGTGTGCCAGACCGAGCCGTAGCGCGCCGCCGCGCTCTTCGAGCCCCAGGCGCTCCATCACGCCAAGCGCGTAGTAGTTGCCGTCCCAGGCGAAGATCCCCCTGGCGGCAAGGTGTTCGGCGAGGGCGCGGGGCGCGTGACCCTCAATGGTACAGGCCACTGTGGGGACGCGCCGGGCCAGGTCGCGCGGGTTAGTGATGCCATAGACGCGCAGATCTTTGATCTCGCGCAGCCCGGCCAGCAGGTGCGCCGCCAGGCCGCGTTCGTAGTCCATAATCGCCTGCATGGCGATCTTCAGATCTCGCTGCCGGTCGCTATATGGCTGGCCCTGGGCGTTCGCGCGGAAGGCCTCGGCATACAGCGCGCTCTGCTCGCGGCCCAGCATGGCCAGGTAGTCGATCACGCCCACCAGCCCGGCCAGGCCCTCGTGATTCAGGGTACCCGTCTCCCAGCGTTCGGGCGAGGCGTTGCTGGCGGGGCGCACCTTGTAGGCCGGGAAACGCTCCAGGTGCTCGCTTTTGCCATACAGGATGCCCAGGTGCGGCCCGAAGAACTTGTAAGAGGAGCAGACCAGGAAATCGGCGTCGAGCGCCTGCACATCAATGGGGGCATGGGGCGCGAACTGCACAGCATCAATCCAGACCAAAGCCCCGGCGTCGTGCGCCCAACGCGTAATGGTCTCGACATCGTTGATCGTCCCGACGGCGTTAGAGGCATAGCCAACGGCGACCAGCCGGGTGCGCTCATTGATCTGCGCGCGCATATCCTGCATGTCGAGGGTCACCGTCTCCAGGTTCACCCCCACCGTGCGGATCACCACGCCGCGCTCCTGCAGCGCCAGCCAGGGAGCCACGTTGGCATCGTGATCGAGCGCCGTCACGACGATCTCGTCGCCAGGCTGGAGCGTCTGGCCGATGCTGCGACTCAAAGCGAAGGTGAGCGTGGTCATATTTGGGCCGAAGACGATCTGCTCCGGGCTGGCTGCATGCAAGAGGTCCGCCATCCCAGTGCGCGCCTCGGTGAGCATCCGATCGGTGCGCTGGCTGGTAAGAAAGGCGCCATGCGTATTGGCGTTCGCCTCACGCAAGTAGGCGATCATAGCAACAATTACCTGCCGGGCTACCTGCGTCCCACCGGGGTTATCAAGGTAGACGACTGGTTCGCCGTTAAGTTGCTGCTCCAGCGCGGGAAAATAGTGGCGATAGGAACTTAAATCAGGGGTGGTGGTCATTAGAGAAACTCCTTTGTTTCCTGTGTGAAGCTTTCCATAGCATACTCTCCTTCTTGGCCTGAGATACTTTTTCATTATATCTCACAAAAAGCGCACGCGATTCGACCCACCTGCCGCGCTTGACATAGGGCTGCAATTTCTGCCATAATCGCTTCAGGTATTGAAGCAATGGTTCCTGATGCCCTGTTCAGGGCAAGAGGCGTGAGAATGCAGCATATATCAGCACAAGATGAAATAGAACGCGATTACCAGGCGGGATACGCCCAGGTGATGTGGTTTGCCGAGCGAGCACACGCGCGCGGCTGGCGTTTAAGCGATCGCCAACTGGTCCACGAGATCATGCAGGCCGAGCGGGCGGCGTCGATCCGGGAACAAAGCTCGCTGCCCATGGTTGGCACGGAGGTCCGCTCCGCCGCCTGGCACCACGGCAAGGCCGGGG
>JBDTHH010000668.1:0-6100 GCA_039937055.1 Ktedonobacteraceae bacterium
CGGACGCGGCAAGCCGGGTCCCTACGCGGACGAAGGCGGCTCATATCTTGATTGAAGCTTGACAGTGTACTCCATAAAACGAAGCAACCAGGTACAGTTCTTGTTCAATAGTACGCTCTCCATGCGCGTGAATGCAAGAGAGGGGAAGGCAGTCGATAATGTGGTACACTGAAGCATGGATAGAACTGGGCCGACCGGCCACTTCTCTCGCGTAGGGATTCGGCTTGCCGCATCCCTACGCGGGAGAAGGCGCCCAGAAAAGTCAGGAGTGAACGACATGGAAAGAGCAGCACCCACCCCCGAGACCCACGACATTCACCTGCGGGACGTGATAATGAGCGACCTGCCAATCTTCTTCTAGCAGCAACTGGACCCGGAGGCAAACCAGATGGCGGCTTTCACGTCCAGGGATCCAACGGACAGGGATGCCTTCATGGCCCACTGGGACAAGATCCTGCGCGACGAGACCACCACCAACCAGACCATCCTCTTCGCTGGCCAGGTGGCTGGCAGCGTCGCGAGCTATACAGATGCAGAGTTCGGGCAAACGGAGGTCACCTACTGGATTGGCAAGCCTTACTGGGGCAAGGGTGTGGCCACCAGGGCGCTCTCAGCCTTTCTCCTGTACCTCAAAGTGCGCCCGCTCTTTGCACGCGTTGCCAACGACAATATCGGCTCCCAGCGTGTCCTGGAAAAATGCGGCTTCACGCGCATCGGCGAGAACAGGGACTTTGCTAACGCCCGTGGCCAGGAGATCGAAGAATTCATTCTACGCTTAGACTGATTCCAGGATGTGTTTGCACACTCAAAAAATGCTCAGGGAAGCGTAGATGGAGTCATCTCCTGATCTACGCCCTCGGCCGCCAGCGAGATTTCGTAGACCGCCGTTTTATCGCCAGGATAGCGTCGATCGAAGATGAAGCCCCAGAAACGCCCTAGAATGCCGACGCGCAACAGGGATCGCGCTCGTTTGCGTTCTTCGCCAGAGAGGCGGCACACAGAACCCTCAATTGCCGGGCCAAGGACTTCCCCTTTGAAGGTGCCGGGGGCGATGGTGACCCGCGGATTGTTGGTCAGGCGCTTGACTTTCCAGCTAGAAGCCGGGGTCATGAAGTAGAGTTTGCCCTGTGAGGCCACGGTGCCCACGGGAGAGTCGACTCCCATGCCATTGCGGCGAAAGCTGGTTAAAATTGTCGTGTGACCTTTGCCAGGCATACAGAGAAGTTGTCGCGTGGTTTGGGTGGTATTTTCACGCATAAGAGATGTACTCTCCTTAAGGTAGGATACTGAGGGCCAGCCCCTGGACAAGCTCCTCAGCGAATTGCTGCTCTGGTTTGTTGAAAGGGTCAGATCCCAGGAATTGCCGGTTGAACACCCACTGAAAACAGGGTCCCAGCAACAGGATCGCCATGGTCAGCGCGGAGACCTGCCGCCCAATACGTCCCAGTTGCTGCTCCTCCTCGATATAGGCCGCAACATGTTCAAAGATATTCTGTGGTCCGATACCCAGCGGCTGGAGCGTTGCGCGGACCTGGGCCAGCAGTTCGGCGTCAGCCAGGAAAGATGCGCCCATCGGAACAATCTGCTCGTAGTAGTGAAGAGCAGCCCGTGCAATGGCGACCAGGTTTTCGCCTGGAGTACCGGTGCCGGCCTGGTGCGCCTGGAACGTCTCGTGGAAGGCAGGCAGATACCTGGCCATCAGTGCGAAGAAGATCTCCTCCTTATGGTCGAAGTGCCGGTAGAGCGCGCCCTCTGTGAGGCCGATCTCGCGCGCAATCTCCTTAGTCGTCACGCGTGTCAATCCTCTTAAGAGAATGAGCTTTTCAGCCGCATCCAGGATCTTTTGTCGTGTTGTTCCCGCCATGGGTTCTCCTTATATGTATGTGAGTACTCACATACATATTATAGTTAGAGAAGAACACGTTGTCAAGAGGTGGGGAGCAGCTTTTCAAATGCCTGGCTGATAAACCACCTGTGCGCTGCGCGCATGCTCTTTTCGGCGCTGGCGTCGGCGGCCCACTCGGCGAGTTTAAAAGCAGGTCGTAAAGCGGCGCAGAGATCCCAATACGGCAGGTTGGCGAAATCGATGGTGCTCAGTGATGCATAATGATCGGTGAAACTCTGCATGGCGTCGCTGCCGAATGCCCACAGGGTCTCAAGCCTGCTATTGGCCAGGTCAGAGAGCGGATCTCCCAGCCGGGCGTCCTCCCAGTCGATGATGCCGACAAGCTGTCCATCCCGCCATAATATATTGCCCGCCCAGTAATCACCATGCAGCAACACAGTTGGATTGCGTTGCGACCAGGGCCAGGCGGCTTCCAGCACATCCCGAATATGGCCTTCGTCCAACGATTCATCAAGTTTTGCCGGTCGTTCTCGCAACTTTTCGGCCTGTATTTTTTCTTGTGCAGGCAGAAAGGACAGATCCAACTTCGAGTAATCGATCGCGTGAATCCTGGTCAGGTGCGTGGCGAACTGCGGGATCAGATCGGGTATATGCGAAAGTGCAAATTCCGTCTTTCCCTCGATGTATTCGATGACGACGTATGGCGTGGAGAAAATCTCGCCGGATTGATCGAGGTGATAAGGCCTCGGTGCAGCCAGGTCGGCGGCTTGCAATATGCGCAGAAGCTTGAACTCGTCGGCCGCGATCTGCGGGTTGTGTCTGAAGTCCACGTCGCCATGCCGGCGTACGATCATTTTCTGTGTCTGCCCCCCAGGTCGCGCCACCTCAAGCGTCGTCACCTCTGCTGAGACGCCACCTTGCAAGTCCCATGTGCGCAGTAACGTGCTTTGAGGATAAAACTTTCGCACCACCTGGGCAAACTTTGTGTCTTCTTTTGATGCTGTCATGCAGGTGTATCACTTCAATGGCTCTTCCGCACTTCCCGTGCTCAGCAAACTTGTTCCTCTAGAGCCTGAGTAATCCTCTCATTTATCAGAATACCGTCGAGTTTACCGCATTCCGGCCTTTTTCGCAACACCGCCTGCCGTTTCGTAATGGACTGTGAAATTGGGTATACTATAAGTAAACAGAGGAGGGAATGCGATGAATGTCCGAACCTTTACTGCTGTAATCCATAAAGAGGAAGACCTCTATGTTGCTGAATGTCCTGAAGTGGGTACTGCCAGTCAGGGCGATACTATCGAGGAAGCACTCGCGAATCTAAAGGAAGCGACCGAACTGTACCTGGAAGACTTTCCTTTACCTGATGTGAGTAGGTCATTAGTCACCACTTTTGAGGCGATGTATGCCGCCTAAGTTGCCCAGAGACTCGGCTGAGGAGGCGATTCGTTCATTAGAGCGATTGGGTTTTGTGCAGATTAGGCAACGGGGTAGTCATGTTACCCTTAAGAAAAAACTTCGGCAGGCAAGCCTGGACCGGCAAGGTGATGCAGCCAGAGGCGCCTCCTGACATTCAGAGCATCGGCCTCTACACACTGGCGCTCTTTTATGCCACGACGAAGCAGGAAGCGTCTGCTCAGGAAGCGTTACGCCAGGCCACGGCTCACAAACCCGACCCCGCCATAGAAAGCATTATTCTCTACACCCTCGCAAGCTGTTACGTGACCACGAACCAAAAAGCCTGAGCAGAAGTTACGTTGCGCCAGGCTCTCGCGCTCAATCCGGATCTTGCCGCATTCTCCAGGCAGAACGCCAATATGAGGGGCTGCTTGGAGAATAGACTGATCGAGAAAAATCAAGAGATAGCTTGTGTTTCCAGCTATGGCTCATTTTGAGCGAGGCGCGTTTGCAGTGTGGCCAGGACTTGCTCCCAATGGTGACGCATGCTTGCACGTTCTTTGGCTCCGGGGAGCTCTTCTTGATGAAAGCTGATCACGGTGTTGGCACCGCTAGGGATGGTACGGATCTGAATGGTCGAAGCCTTCTGCCACTCTTGAGGCTGCCAGGTCAGACGCAGATTCACTCCTGGATTCACGACACGAATAACTCCTCTTGTCCCACTCGGTAAGGTATAGGTTGCTCCTTCTGTCAAATGCAGCAGGCAGGGTTCGCCTAGCCAGATACACTGGCCTTGCTCAGAGGTGAGGAAGTCCCATGCATCCTGTACCGAGATGGGAAAAGTTCTGCGAACCCCGACTTGAAAGCCGCCGGCTTTTGTCTGCCCGATCATGCTTTGACTCCTTGCTTTTTAGATCAATGGATGTTCATTTTGTGCTATCATGTGCCTTATACAATCTCGAATTGCGCTCATTTATGCAAGCGGCACGACCGCGATGGCTTCCATTTCCAGGAGAAAGTCCGGGTTCGCCAGCCCGGAGACATACACACCGGTAATGGCAGGCGGGTTGGGACGATATCCCCAGAACCGCTGAAAGGCTTCAAAGCCTGCTTGCACTGATTGCCCTTGAACCAGGTAGATATTCCATTTAATGATATGCTCTGGCCCAGCTCCAGCAGCAGCTAACGCCTGGCGCAGATTGGTGAGAACCTGTTGCACCTGCACTGTCATATCCCCTTTGCCAACAATGTTCCCCTGCTCATCGACTGCATTCTGGCCGCCAATATAGATTGTTTTCACCGGCCCGGTGACGCTAATTACGTGCGTAAAAGCTCTATTTGTATGCAGATGTTCAGGATTGAGATACTCCACAAGCCCTTTTGCTGGAGTTGATTGGTGATCCATCTATTTTTCCCTTTGTGTAGATATTGGATGCTTATCGCATCTTCCTGGCTTTGCCCTTCTATTATGCCTCATAAAGCGGACAAGGTTGTTCCTCTTTTGCTTGAGAGGGACTCACCCAAAAAGAGTTGCATATTTTCTCTATATATGTTAACCTCTTAATATTAGTAGGCTAATATTAAGAGGTTCATACTGTAATGGAGAACTCACCTGCCTATCTCTTAGGCAAACTCTCATTCGCAATAGACCGGGCGGCCGATCAACTGCTGCGGACACATTTAGGCATCTCCTACAAGCGTGCTCTCTTCCTGATCGTCCTGTGCCAGTGTGGTACGGTCACCCAACATGAGTTGGCAGGCGCCCTGGGCTATAGCGATCCGGCCGTCAGCGTTATGCTTGCGGAGCTTGCCAAGGACGACTATATCCAGATAACAAAGAGTCCGGTGCATGCCCGCAAGCGTCTCGTGACCATCACTCCGAAAGGAAGCGAAGTGGTAGCACAAGGAAGGCAACTGCTGGACTCGCACTTTGACCAGCTTATGGCCATCGCTGGCGTTGATGCCCAACACTACAGTGAAATCAACGAACGGTTGTATCAAGCCCTGATTACCAAAATGGATAAGGAGAAATGATGACTACCAGTCACATGAGCGCAGCCACAGACTCCACCCACTTCGTGTTCTCCCAGGATGGGGCGAAGATTAGCTATCTTACTATGGGAAGTGGGCCAGCGGTCCTTGTCATTCCCGGCGCCCTCTCCATGGCTGCCGGCTACGCTGCCTTCGCGAGTGCTCTGGCCGAGCATTTTACCGTCCACATCATCGAACGTCGCGGGCGCGGCCTGAGTAGTCCACAAGGCGATGATTACAGCATTCTCAAAGAGCGTGAGGACGTGCTCGCTTTGCAGCAAAAGACCAGCTCGTCCTTTCTCGTTGGCCACAGCTTCGGTGGACTCGTAGCTCTGGAAGCTGCCCGTAACAACCCATCGCTCACCAGAATAGCGGTCTACGAACCTGGCGTCTCGATTGATGGATCCATCCCCATGGGCTGGATGCCTGGCTACGAGAAGAAGCTCGCCGAAAAGAAATATGCCGATGCCTTCGTTGAATTCTCACTCGGCGTCGGCCCTGAGCATGCACGCAACACACCTCCCTGGCTCATGAAGCTGCTGTTGCCGCTCATCATCAATTCCCACCAGCGGAAGTCGATGCTCGGTCTCCTCCCCGAATCCTTGCGTGAGCATCGGGAAGTGGCTCGGCTTGACAGTAGTTATGAAAACTACCGAGAAATACCTGCCGGTGTCTTCCTCATGTATGGGGGGAAGAGCAATGTCGTATGGGTAGATAAGGCCATGGAGCGGCTGGCAGCGGTACTCCCGCAATCTGAAACGCAGGAGTTTCCAAAGCTCGACCACTTTGGCATCGACAAAAAGGCCCCACGAGAGGTTGCTAAGC
>JBDTHH010000669.1:0-5113 GCA_039937055.1 Ktedonobacteraceae bacterium
TGCCGAACTGCCCCGAAGTGATTATCGCCTACCAGGGGATCGCACGCGCGGGCGCGGTAGTTATTCCGGTGCTGCCGCTGCTGAAAGCCACCGAGGTCCATTACATCGCCGAGGACTCAGGCGCCAAGGCTGTAATTACCAGTTCACTTCTGCTGCCACTGCTGAGCGAGGCCCTGACTAACGTACCCACCGCGCAGCATATCATCTCCACCGGGGACGTGGGGCCGGGTATGACAGATAGCAATGCACCATCCCAGATCCATGCCTACAGCGGCGTGATCGCGCGCGGCGCGGCGCAGGCGGACGCGTATCTCTCCGACCTGGAAGGCGTCACACTCTCCCCTGACGATACGGCGGTCATCCTCTATACCTCCGGTACCACAGGTCGGCCGAAGGGCGTGGTGTTGACGCACCGCAACGTCGTCTCCAACGCGATCGGTGGGCGCGGTGTGGGCGTACAGGAGACTGAGACACGCAGCGAAGAGGTGCATCTGGCGATCCTGCCGCTGGCGCACGCCTACGGTCTCCTCGCATCAGGCGTCAGCTACCTGAGCGGGGCGCTGAGCATCATGCTGCCGCGCTTCGATACTACCGCCGTCTTCTCAACCATCGCGAAGTATCATGTCACAGGCTTCGCCGGTGTGCCCGCGATGTTTGTCGCGCTACTCTACTCCCCCGATGCTGACAACTACGACACGAGCAGCCTGGAATACTGTGTCAGCGGCTCAGCGCCCCTGCCCCTGGCCATCCTGGAGGGCTTTGAGCAAAAATTCGGCTGCGCCATCCTGGAGGGCTACGGTCTCTCGGAGGCGAGCGCCGCGCTCACCGGACACTCGCTGGAGATCCCGCGCAAGCCTGGCTCGGTGGGCAAGGCGCTGGATAACGTTGAGTTGCGCATCGTCGACGAGAATGACCAGGACGTGCCGGTGGGCGAGATCGGCGAGGTCATCGCGCGCGGCCCCAACATCATGCAGAGCTACTACAAGATGCCGCAGGAGACCCAGGCAGCCCTGCGCAATGGCTGGCTTCACACCGGCGATATGGGCCGCCTGGACGCAGACGGCTACCTATATATCGTCGAACGGAAGAAGGATTTGATCATTCGCGGCGGCTTCAACATCTATCCCCGCGACGTTGAAGAGGTACTCAACAGGCACCCGGCGGTGGCCGAGTCGGCGGTGATAGGGGTACCCTCGGAACGAATGGGAGAGGAGGTCAAGGCATTCGTGGTGGCGCGGGCCCCTGTCGATGCCGAGACCCTCATGACCTACTGTCGCGAAACGCTGGCGAATTACAAGACACCCAGCGCTATCGAGTTCGTCGATGCCCTGCCGCGCAACATGGTAGGCAAAATCGACAAGAAGGAGCTAAGAAAACGCTATGTCCATTAATACACCGCTAGAAGATGCCTCGCTGACGCAGTTGCAGCAAACGCCCATCGAGAATGTGCTCAACATCATCGACGAGGGCCTGGTTCACCTGCCGACCTATCGCGAACTCTATTACCGCTGGGAGCGCCAGCAATGGCAGTCGCAGGAGATCGACTTCAGCGTCGACTGCCAGCAATGGGCAGGTATGTCACACGAAGAGCGCGAGGAACGCATATACGGGCTGGCGGCCTTCTTCCGGGGCGAGGCCTGCGTTACCGATACCCTGGCCCCCTACGTCTACGCCATGCCCGACGAGGAGATGCGGCTCTTCCTCACCACCCAGGTAGTAGACGAGGCGCGGCACACAGTCTTCTTTGCGCGCTTCTTCAAAGAGGTGCTCGACATGGACAGCGGCACCCTGGAAGCCACATTCACAAAGATCGAACCATACGTGAACGAGAGCCTCCAGCACATCCTGATCCAGTCTCTGGCAGAGATCGCGGAACGCATCCGGCAGGAGCCAGGCAACCTGGACCACCTGATCGAAGGCGTCACGCTGTATCACGTCATCGTCGAGGGTACACTGGCCCTGGCGGGGCAGCGCTCGATCCTGGACTTCTACCGCCAGTACAACCTCTTCCCCGGCTTCCGGGGAGGCTTCACAGCGGTGGCCCGCGACGAGTCCCGCCACGTGATCTTCGGCGTCAAGTTCCTGCGCGACATGATCCAGCGCGATGGCTCTAAGGCACGTATCGTCTATGACGCCATCAACAAGTATCTGCCGCCCGCGCTACGCGGCATCACCCCACCAGACGAGCAGGTGCCGCAGATCATGGCTATGCAGGGCGATCCCTGGATGACGCCGCGCTACGGCATCGAGTCGCTACGCAAGAAGCTAAAGGTCATTGGGCTGAACATGACCCTGCCGGAGATCCCGGCAGCCCCTGTGTATAGCTAAGCAACAGCAGTCACGCATAGGGAAAGAGCGAAGAGGGTGCGGGTGCTTTGCCGCACCCTCTTCGCTCTTTCCCTATGCGTTTTGCTTCTTTATGATCGGGATATAGATCTTGACTTTCTCTCCTCTGTTGCTGCATGGATACCGCTCAAAATCCGCTTTCCCTTCAGCAAACTCATAGCCTGAGTTGGGGAACCAGGTCTCATGGATATATTTCCAGGTCCCTTGAATAGCTGGCGCGATATTCTCTTCCCCATCATTGGCTGGAGTTGTGAAGATCGCATAGACAGCCTCTGGTATTTCTGCCGTGAACAGATCTGCTGGAACACCGTTGAAATCGCTGACCTCAACGGCAATGACGTACGAAAAATCTCCATTCGCAGGGTCAGTTGGGAAACACATGCCCAGTTCAGCCTCGCTCACCCTATGGAGTTGATTGTGCAACGTGTCAAAACGCTCCGCAGTCATACTGCCCCAGAATGCCGGTACCTCTTGATTGTTCACATTATCACGTATCGTCGTCTTTAGTTCATAACCCGCAACTTTGAATGCTGGTTTGGTCACAATTTGTGGTTCCATCACAATTGCTCCTCTCAAATGGTACTGAGCCAACAGGAGCAGATCAACTTTGGTGGGAATCTGTCCCGAACCATGCAGACGGTACCTTTCTGGCGAACACCCGTAAGTCTTGCGAAACGCTTTGCCAAACCCATTGTGGGTCTCAAAACCGTATTCCAGGGCAATATCAATGATCCGTTTCCCCTGAGCAAGCTCTACGACAGCGTACGCCAATCGTCTGCATCTAATATACTCCATGACGGTTTTGCCAACATACGCATGAAACACACGTGAGTAATGATAGGGAGAGAAACCAGCAATCCTTGCCAATGCTTCCGCTGTCAGATCTTCTGTCAGATGATCTTCAATATAATCAATACTCGCCTGGATACATGCGCGATAGTTCATAGCATGCCCCTTTCCGATCGGTGATGAGCAGTATACCAGGAACAGCTTGATGAGACTGGTCCATTCTTGCTCTCTTTAGGAGTATGCATCTTCGGCCTCGTGCATCACTGGGTAAAGGCATCCGAGAAATGCACTCCCGCTTCGATCCTTTCCTGCTCCTCTGGACTTACGGTTCTGATAGATATGAAGGCTACTCCACAGTCTGGTTTTTCGTACTTCCAACGCGTGTTACAATATCCGTAAAGTTGCTACGAACAAGTGCCCTCTATGGGCATTGATAAAGGAGTTACGTATGGTTACTGCCCTGGTTCTGATCAACGTCCAGCGCGGGCAGGTGAACGAGACGGCCCAGAGCCTGCTGGAGATCGCAGGCGTGGCGGAGGTCTACTCGGTGACCGGCGAGTACGACCTGGTGGCCCTGCTGCGGCTCCCGCAGTACGAAGACCTGGCCGGCATCGTCACCAACTCGCTGGTGACACTGCCCACGATTACTGCGACGCATACCTTGATGGCCTTTCAGTGTTACTCGCGAGCTGATCTGCAACAGGCGTGGGATATTGGGATAGAGTAAAAAAAGAGCGAAAGAGATAGATCACGCATGTTCGCAACGTCATCTGATGGACTGCGCATTGCCTATGATAGGCAGGGCAATGGGCCTGCGTTGCTACTTTTGCAAGGTTTCGCAGCAACGCGCCAAATCTGGCATGAACTGGGCTATGTTGAGCGTCTGAGCCAGGAATTCACTGTTATCACAATGGACCGCCGTGGGATTGGCGAAAGCGCTATGCCTACCGATCCGACGGCTTATAGTGCCGAGCACGTTCTCAGCGACATAGAAGTGGTCTTGCAAGCCTGCGAGGTTGAACGCTATGCCGTCTGGGGACATTCGTTTGGTGGCTCGACAGCGTTGCAACTGGCCACACGCTCATCGCAGGTCGAACGCGCGATCATTGCCGGAAGTTTCTTTGGACATGTGTATCCGCAAGAACGGATCAATGAGATTGTGAATTGGCTAGAAAGTTACCTGGAAGCCAAAGCACAAGGCACATTGGTAGAGTTGGGTGTCGATGCCGAGGAAGATGCCTACCTGAGTCAGATAAACATACCAGCACAAACTGCCTGCTGGCGCGCTCTGGTGAACTGGCCCATCGTTCATCCTCAGGATGTGCGCTGCCCAGCGCTGGTCTATGCTGGCTCAGCGGACGAGCGCGTAGCGGCTCCCCTGGAAAAACGTCGCCAGGAAATCGAACAGGCTGGCATTCAACTACGCTTCTTCGAGAATCTTGATCACGAGCAGGAAATTATCGAGCGCGAGATAGTCCTGGAACCTGTCCTGGCATTCTTGCGCGGCTAAAGAGGAATGCGCATCCCACTGGTAAAGAGGGTGCGGAACAAGGAGGCATATTTTGAGCATCACGCATGGTGGCCTGCTGGTGGCCAGAATTTTGAAACGCGAGGGGGTCGAGGTAGTCTTTACCCTTAGCGGCGGGCATATTGCCGCAATCTATGATGGATGCATGCGTGAGGGCATCCGCGTCGTCGATACGCGCCATGAGCAGGCGGCGGTCCACGCGGCCGAGGGCTGGGCGAAATGCACGCGCACCCCCGGCGTGGCCCTGCTGACCGCCGGACCCGGCGTGACCGATGGTATCACAGGTGTCGCCAACGCGTATCTAGCGGGCAGTCCGGTGCTGGTCATCGGCGGCGCGGCGCCCCTGGGCCTGTGGGATCGCGGCGCGCTGCAAGAGATGAACCAGGTTGATCTGCTGCGCCCCATCACCAAGTGGACGCGTACCGTTCACGAGACCGCGCGTATCTCGGA
>JBDTHH010000670.1:0-5138 GCA_039937055.1 Ktedonobacteraceae bacterium
GGCGGCTACCGCGACCGTGACGCTCCCCGTGGTCCCGGAAACTATCGCGAAGGCGGGTATCGCGGCCCCGGCAGCTACCGGGAGACCGACTATCATAGCCCCGCTTCATACAAGACAGGTGGCACCATCGGCGGCACCATCGGACAACGTCCTCGCCAGCCAATGGAGGGCGGTCCCGGTCGCGGACCAGAACGCGGCGGCCCGCGCAAACCTGGCGACCGCAAGGGCAAGCCGGCCGGTCAAAGGCCGCCGGCTCCGCCAAAGCCCAAACGGGAGAAGATTCCACCGCCAGCGCCCTTTGTGCCAACACCCGAGCAGGTTGAACAGGTGGAGACACGCTACAAAGAGCTGGCAACACCTATCGAGTTTGACGGGATTCGCACGCAGATCGCCCAGGAGTTGAGCATCCCCAAGTCGGCCGTGAAGAGGATCGTGAAGACCCTGCGTGATCGTGAGGGGATACCAAGCTGGTGGGAGACTCAGACCTACAAGGGGTCCGGCGAAGACCTGGAAAAGATCAAGGTCGCCTACCTGCCCCACCTGCCTGTGCCGCCCGTCGGCGTGCATAAACAGATCGCCGAGGCGCTTTCCATGAAACCCGGGGAGATCTACCAGGCTATCAAAACCATTCGCCTGGAGATGAACCTGCCACAGTACAATGATCCTAGTCTACACCCAGGGGAGTTGACTTCAAAGCCCAAAGCAGAGGAGAATACACAGACAGAGCAGCCCGTGGAAAACACTGAGAGCGGAGCAGCCCCTGCCGAGGCAAACGCCGAAGCCGAGCAAGCAGTCCCTGGTCCTGCCGAAGTGAATGTCGAAGCCGAGCAAGCGGCCTCTGTTCCTGCCGAAGTGAATGTCGAAGCTCACACGGCGCCGGTGAATATAGGCGCGCCCGCTGAAAACGCTGAAACACCCGAGATCACCGGGGCGACGGCTGCTGGCAACAGTGGCGGCCCGTCCGAACAATAAATACATCTCCGGGGTACACCGGTTGATGGACCCCGGATCAAAAGCAGTGCTCTGGCACAGTTCATTTGACAAATTGGAAATGAGGGCGCTCCCCTTTCGTAGCTGCGCGATAAACTCGCGCGGGCGCTGGTTTGACGCATGGTTGGCTTGACACGCGCGCTAAATCGCGCAGCTACGAAAGGGGAGATAACTCCACTTGTCAGATGAACTGTGTCAGACCAGTAGGGCCACCGCAAGCGATGGCCCGTACATTTTAATTTAGGAAGGCAGCCATATGGATAGTTGTCTGTTCTGCGGAATTGCAAACGGCGATATCCCCAGCAAAATCTTATACCAGGATGACGAGGTGACTGCGTTCGCGGACGTTAATCCGCAGGCGCCCCAGCACGTGCTAATTATCCCTCGACGGCATATTTCTTCTATATCTGAGATGTCCGAAGAGGATGGCCCTCTGCTGGCCCACATGTTCGTCATTGCCACCAAACTGGCCCACGAACTGGATCTGGGCGAGCGCGGCTATCGGATGGTGACCAATGTCGGTCCCGATTCCGGCCAATCGGTCTTCCACCTGCACTTCCACCTGCTGGGCGGCCGTAAGTTCGGCTGGCCTCCTGGTTAGGATGGTGCCTGGATGCGCGTTGCCATTGACTATACAGCAGCCATCAGACAAGGAGCAGGGGTTGGGAATTATGTGCGCAACCTGGTAGAGGCTCTCCTTGCCCAGGACCATGACAACCAGTATATCTTGCTTACTAGCGGGCGGCCCACGCGGGCGCGCTCGCTTCCTGACGCGCCCAATATACGCGGTCGTAGTATCTTTATTCCAGATCGTTACCTGAATAACCTCTGGTATCGCTGGCGCTTCCCCCTGTATGCAAACATCTTCTTAGGGAACGTCGATATTTACCACGGCCCCGACTTTGTGTTGCCACCGCTCAACGGCAAGCTACACAAAGCTGTCACCGTTCACGACCTGGCCTTCCTGGAGCATCCAGAATACGCGGTTCCCGCGCTGGCGGCCTATCTCAACAAGGTCGTGCCCGAAGCAGTGGCCGCCGCCGATGTCATTGTCGCCGTCTCATACGAGACCGCGCGTACGCTGACCAGGCACTTCAAGACGCCGCCGGAGAAGATCGCAGTGATCCCCAACGGCATCTCGCCGCACTTTCGTCGCATCACCGATCCCGTGCTCCTGGGTGCGACACGCCACAAGTTCGGTCTGAAGCACCCCCTTGTGCTGGGGGTCGGCACAAGGGAGCCGCGCAAAAATCACCTGGGCCTCATCAAGGCCTTCCACCGCGCGCAGTCCAGGAAGCCGCGGCCCGCCATGCTGGCCATCGCCGGCGGACCGGGCTGGCTCTATGAAGAGACGGAGCGCGCAGTCGCGGAACTCAAGCTTGAGAACAGGGTGCGCTTCCTGGGCCGGGTCAGCGATCTCGAATTGATCACGCTCTATAGTATGGCCGATGTGTTCGCCTTTCCATCGTTCAACGAGGGCTTCGGCGTCCCACCAATCGAGGCCATGGCCTGCGGCGCTCCTGTGATTACCTCGAACATCTCCTCCCTACCAGAAGTGGTTGGCGATGCGGCGCTGCTGGTCGACCCGCACGATACCAAGGCCATGGCGCAGGCTATCACCCGCCTGCTGGACGACGAGCAACTACGCGAGGAGCTGCGCCAGAAAGGCTACCAGCAGGCACAGCGCTATACCTGGGCGGAGTCCGCGCGTAAGATGCTCGTCGTCTACCAGCGGCTCCACGCAGGTGGCACAGACTTCTCAGACTTCTCTACCAATAAGGAAGTGCCCCGATGAAAATTGGCATCAACGCCCTGTTCTTTAAGTCGCCCGCCAGCGGGAGTGGCCAGTATCTGCTTCACCTGCTCAATGCCCTGGCCGAGGTCGACCAGCAGAACACCTACGTGCTGCTGGGACCGCAACCATTGCCGCCAGATACGACGCTCCCCCCCCGCTTCTCCTACCAGGTAACGCCTGTGCCGGCCCCGGCGGCGCGCAGCGAGAACATCGAGAAGCTTATATGGGAGCAAACGACCGGTCCGCGAGCGGCATACAAGGCCGGGGTCGATCTCTTCCATGTGCCTCACTTCGCGCCACCGATCAGGTCGCGCGTGCCTGTGGTGGTGACCATCCATGACGTGATCCCCTGGCACATGCCGCTCTACCGCGCCGGGGCGAAGGTCGAGGCCTACTCGCACCTGGTGGCCCACGCCGCGCACAGAGCCAGCCTGGTGATCACAGTCTCGCAGCACGCCCGCCAGGATATCATCGACACCCTGAAGCTGCCAGAGGAGCGCATTCGCGTTATCTATGAAGCGGCCGGCGAGCAGTACCGGCCCATCACTGATGCGGCGCTGCTGGCGGCGGCGCGCGCGCGCTACTGCGTGGGCGCGCGCTATATCTTCTACCTGGGCGGTCTCGATGTGCGCAAGAATGTCCCCCAGTTGGTGCGTGCCTTCGCCCAGGTCTATCGCGAGATTGGTGACCCCGACCTGCAACTGCTGATCTCCGGCAATCCCGCTAAGCGACAGGGACCACTCTTTCCCGATCCGCGTCCCGTCGCCGCCGAACTGGGCATAGAAGACAAGGTAATTTGCCGCTTCGTGGAGGACGAGGACAAGCCGGCTATCTACAGCGGGGCGGCCGCCTTCGTCTTCCCATCGCTCTACGAAGGCTTCGGCCTGGACCCACTTGAGGCGATGGCCTGCGGCGCGCCGGTCGTCTGCTCGAACCGCACCTCGCTGCCGGAAGTGGTCGGCGACGCGGCCATCAGCGTCGACCCAACGGATCTTCAGGAATTATCCTCGGCGATCAGCCGTGTACTCAGTGACAGCGACCTTCAGGCGGACTTGCGCACACGTTCAGTGGCACGTGCCGCCCAATTTAGCTGGCGTCAGACTGCCAGCGAGACTCTCGCCGCCTACGAGGCGGCCTACCATTGGAGTAGAACGTAACATGCGTGTGCTTATGATCTCAAAGGCGTTCGTTCTGGGGACCGCGCAACGGAAACTCGAAGAACTGGCAAAATACCCGGATATAGAACTGGTGGCGGTGACCCCGCCACACTGGCTCAGTGATGATGGTAACAAGCAGGTGCTTGAACGTACCTACCTGGAAGGCTACAAATTGATCGTGACGCCTATGGTCTTTAACGGTCACTTCCATACCCATTATTACCCGCAACTGGGCCGGATCATCGGCGAGGTGCAGCCTGACCTTGTGCATATGGACGAGGAGCCGTACAATTTTGCGACCTTCCAGGCCATCCGCCGGGCGCACAAGCGGAAGATACCGGCACTCTTCTTCGCCTTCCAGAACCTCTACCGGGAGTATCCGCCGCCCTTCCGCCAGCTAGAGCAGTACAATTATAGCCATACCCAGTACGCGCAGGCAGGCAACAACTCGGCGGCCGAGGTTCTGAGACGCAAGGGTTACAAGGGTCAGATCCGCGTGATTGCCCAGTTCGGAGCCGACCCCGCTATCCATTTCCCAGATAGTGGGCGAGCTGCACGCGGCCCCAATGATCCCTTCATTCTTGGCTATGTCGGACGCCTGAAACCTGAGAAGGGTCTCCCCCTGATCATCGAAGCACTGGCAAGCCTACCGAACTGCTGCCGCGCCGTCTTTGTGGGTCATGGTCCCCTGCGCGAAGACCTGGAGCGGCAGGCCGCGGACCTGGGCGTGGCCGACCGTGTCACCTTCAAAGCCGTCGTCCCAAGCTATAAAGTTCCCGATGAGATGCGCCAGATGGATGTGCTTCTGCTGCCTTCGCTGACGCGTCCTAACTGGGCGGAGCAGTTCGGTCGCGTGCTCGTCGAAGCCATGTGCTGCGGGGTCCCGGTGATCGGCTCCGATTCCGGCGAGATCCCCTTTGTCATCGGTGACGCAGGCTTGATCTTCCCCGAAGGCAACGCGCAGGAATTGGCGGCCCGCGTGCGCCAGTTGTTAGACGACCCGGCCCTCTATGCCCGCCTGGCAATCCAGGGCAGACTACGCGTGTTAGAAAATTTCACCCAGGAAGCCATCGCTAAACAAACATACAAGTTATACGTAGAGATGTTAGCGGGCAAAACCACCCCGTAGGGCGCATCTCGTAGCGCGTGGCTTGCCTCGCCGTCCTGTAACCGGGGCGACGGCGAGGCAAGCCACG
>JBDTHH010000671.1:0-4172 GCA_039937055.1 Ktedonobacteraceae bacterium
CCAGCGGGCTTGTAAACGGCGCCCCTGCGATTCTGCCTGCTTGTCAAAATATTAACATATAAGGCAGAAAGCTAGTGAGTATCGTTACCCCACAGTTCCTCGCGGGCATCCCGCTCTTCTCGAATATGGATGACGAAGAGCGCCGTGAACTTCATGCGTTGATGACGGAGCGCATTTTTCAACCTGGGCAGGTTATGATGAAAGCCGGCGCATAACCCGGACAGGCCATCATACGTAGATACAGCAAAGATGAGACAGAGGGCGCCTGAGAAGAGTGCGTCTCTCTTTTATACTAAGAAAAAGAGCTGTCTGAGAGTAAGGAAAACTATGCGTATCATTCTCTACCTTGGGAAGGGCGGGGTTGGCAAGACGACCATCTCCGCCGCAACGGCCGTGCGCTCGGCGAGCCTGGGCAAGCGCACGCTGGTGGTGAGCACCGACCTGGCTCACAGCCTCGCCGATTGTTTGCGCACCCCGCTGGCCTCGGCGCCGCACGAGCTGGCTCCGAACCTGTGGGGGCAGGAGGTCAACGTCCTTGACGAGATGCGCCACAGTTGGGGCAAGCTGCAGGAGACCTTGAGCAGCCTGCTGCGCAAGCGGGGGCTGGAC
Organism: Ktedonobacteraceae bacterium; assembly: GCA_039937055.1. Taxonomy (GTDB): domain Bacteria; phylum Chloroflexota; class Ktedonobacteria; order Ktedonobacterales; family Ktedonobacteraceae; genus JALYTT01. Next base: position 610 of record JBDTHH010000671.1, read on the forward strand.
TCGATCATGGCGGAAGAGATGGCGCTCATCCCCGGACTGGATGAGATCGTCAGCCTGCTCAACATCTATCGCAACGCGCGCGATGGCGACTTCGAGGTAGTAGTGATCGATGCAGCGCCGACCGGCGAGACGGTGCGCCTGCTCAGCATGCCCGACACGTTCCAGTGGTACGCGGGACGTATCGCGGCCCTGCAGAGTAGCACGCTCAACCTGGCGCGCCCGCTGATCAAGGCTTTCATGCCCTCCGCCGAAGTGCTGGACGCCGTCCACCTGCTGAGCGAGCGCGTCGAGGGCCTGCGCGAGGTGCTGGGCAATCCCGACATCAGTTCATACCGGCCCGTGGTCAATCCCGAGCGCATGGTCATCAAAGAGGCGCTGCGCGCTGAAACCTACCTGGCTCTTTTTGGCTATCCCATCGATGGCGTGATCTGCAACCGCGTGATCGCGCCTGGCGACTATCAAGATCACTTCATGCAGGAACTGTACCAGAACCAAGAGAAACTGCGCCGCCAGATCCACCAGACCTTCGCGCCGCTACCGATCTGGGAGTCGCCCTACTATGCCCACGAGATCCTGGGTATCGAGCAGCTTGGCGAACTCGCGCAGGCCATCTTCGGCGAGCAAGACCCCACGCAGGTTTTCTATCGCGGCCCCGTGCAGGAGATCCTGCAGCAGGGCGATAGCTACATCCTGCGTCTCCCGCTGCCCCACGTCGAGATGGACAAGGTGCTGATGACCAAGAAGGGCGACGAGATGATTATCGAGATCGGCAACTTCAAGCGCGACATCACCCTCCCCGCCGTGCTGGCCAACCAGGAGGCCACGGTGGCGCGCTTCGTGGACAAAGCGCTGGAGATCCACTTTAGCGCGCCAAGCGAGCAGGAGGAGCAATCGGCCTGAAAATTTGTTTGTAGGAGGATGTGGCTTGCTCGCGCGATGAGCGTAGGGGCGAGGCAAGCCACATTGGTTGATACTACACCTGGGAAGATCCAACAGAGGGGCGAGATGGCGCCGCTGGCCTGCGCCCTGCTCCAACGCCGCGCTCTGTCTGGCAGGTCGTCACCGGGCGACCGCAAGGGAGATTTATGATGCCTGCTTCATCGCTCGCCGGTCCACCTTTTGTGTGGGGATATCCATCTCGCTCACTGCCTGAGTAGGTATATTGGCCTTGCTCACCGTTTGTGTGGGGATATCGGCCTCGCTTACCTCTTCGGGTTGAGGCTGAGACTGAGGTTGAGCCTCACTCGGCTCTTCAGGTTGAGATTGAAGCCGAGGCTGGGTCTCGCCGCTCTCTTCGGTGCTGGTCGGGGTGGCGGTTTTCAAGCGCTCGACGGGGGCGGTAGTTGCGTCGTACGCACCGTGGCGGTTGAGGATGTCGGTGGCTTCGCGCACGCGATCATGGGCTTTTACGAGCACGATGGTGCGACCGGCGCCAACCTCATCTACGTAGAAGCGCGCGTGCTCTTCCGGTACACCGGCTCCCGTGAGCGCGCCCAGGAAGCCGCCGCCCATTGCCCCAAGCACGACGCCACTCAGTGCCGCCGCCATGATACCGCCGGCGAAGATTGTGCCAAAACCAGGGAGTAAGAGCGCGACAAACACGCTGAGCACCCCACCGATGACGCCACCTGTGATCGCGCCGGTGGCTGCGCGCCCACCGGTCCCTATGCTTGAGGTGTTGCTGGTGTCGTCATCCTGGGCCAGGAGCCTATCACGTACCACAAAGCCGATCTGATCATCTCTGAAGCCTGCCTGTTTAAGTTCATCTATAGTGCGCTCTGCTCGCGCGCGTTCCTCAAAAACGCCCACGACCGATGTGCGTTGCGTCGTTATCATCAGGTATTTTCTCCTTTCAAGTTGGGCCGCCCCGCCTATCTGGCGCGGATACTTTGCCAGGGGATAGCGCAGAGAAGCAATGACCCTGCCTGCTTGTGGCCTGGTTGGTAGTGCAGGCACGTATCTATGGTTACACTTGACGCATAGCGCGTATGGAGTGTCTCAATTGGTGTTGTATGTAGATATAATTTACACGTGCGAGGTTGGTAAAAAGTTCCACGGATTGGTCTGCTGCCCATGTACATTGTTCATACGAACATATTCCTGGCTTCACTCATCTCTGGCTAGAAGAGGGTCTTCCGCGTTTCTGTTTTCCGACTTCGGCCTGGCGTTTGTATTCTTCAATGGCGGCAGGAGTACTGTACCAGCGACCGCCTCGTTTGACAGCCTCAAGGCGTCCCTGGCGCGCCAACCAGCTAAGATATTCCAGGGGATAGCCAGAAAGCTCCACCAGTTCGCGCAACAATTGATAGTCGGGCACAACGCTACACGCTTCCAGGTAGAGATCAAGCCCGGCCTCAACCGCCTGGGCGATCAAATTCAGCAGAGAACCTATTGTCCTGTATTGGCAGTCATGAGGCCATGAATGTAGCGCGTGCGCCAATCGTGAAGCAGCAGAGCTGGTGGATAGCCCTCCTGCATCAGCATCAGGTTCAAGAGCAGGCGCCCCACGCGGCCATTGCCATCCTCGAACCCATGCACAGCTTCAAAGCCATGATGGGCAATGGCCGCCCGTGTTACCGGCTCATATGCCAGTCGTTCCCCATAAATCCAGGTCACCCACTCGTTCATCAGCCCCTTTACCTGCCTGGCTGGTGGTGGGAGCATATTCGAGCCTCGGATATAGACCGGGCCGGTACGAAACTGGCCCTTCGCTTCCAGAATCTTGTCCATGACCAGGGCGTGCAGGGTCAAGATGGTGCTGAGAGTGATCGGCTCGCGTTTCTCGACCAGGCGGGTTACATATTCATACGCCTGGGCGTGGTTAGTGGCCTCCAGGTATTCTCTCAGGGGATGGCCATGAATGGTAATCCCATAGTCAATCACCATCTGGGTTTCGTGCAAAGTCAAGCTATTGCCTTCAATGGCGTTGGAGTGATAAGTCAGGAAGACCCGCAGGTCCTCTTGTAATCGGCGAACAGTGTCACGAGGCAATGGTCGATGCGTGCCTAATTGCTCCTTTTTGCGCGTGATGCGCCTGGCAAGGCGGGGGTCCATATGAGGATGGCTTGTAGGACGCAGCATAGGCTCTCCATTGCTCCCTTGGGCTGAAAAATTTAATTGTCACGGGTAACTATATAATACTTGTACCCGTGTCAATTATCAAGCCTGAAGAGACATGCTTCCGAGTTTCTCAAAAGTTCTTTGTCCTTCGTAGCTGCGTGATTTATCACGCGTGGGCTGGCCAGATGCTATGGTAGCCCACGCGTGATAAATCACGCAGCTACGAAAGGTGAGCGACTTTTGTGATGCCATGAGATGTGTTTGCTGATTGCTTGTAGATTTATTTGAGCGTGAATATAGCTGGGAATATTCTTCCCGTTCAATCATGTTACTTACACTGACGTAGTTATATGATCCGTCGTGCGTTCATCTGCGTAGGGCGAGGCAAGCCATCGCTCAATAGGCGTCAAGGTACGCCAGGAACAAGCGGAAACGGGGCATCGCCGTAGCGCGTGGCTTGCCTCGCTGTCCTGGTGGTGACAGGGACGGCGAGGCAAGCCACG
>JBDTHH010000672.1:0-5815 GCA_039937055.1 Ktedonobacteraceae bacterium
AAGCGTCAAGATGACGCTTCCACCCCTGGAGACATTAAACGGGTTGCAGGTTGAGAACCACCACTTCGGAATCCGGGAAATCGAAGGGGGCGGGAGAAGCGTAGGCGTTAGTGGCGCTGGGCCAGCCCGTGAAGTTACGGGTGCTGTGCTCATTCCAGGTGGCGCCTGTGACCAGAGGAATGCTGGGCAGTTGCTCCACCATCACCTGCTGCAAGCCGTTCAGGGCCTGCTGTTGCAGCGTGGGATCGGTGGTCGTCGCATACTGGTTCAGCAGCTTATCCGTGGCGGGATCCATCCAACGCTCAAAGTTCGAACTGGCCGACTTGCCAATAGGCGCGCTGTTGGTGCTGTTCAACATGGAGTTGTACAGGTAGAACGGCGTCGGGCCCGGGTTGGTCCAGGAAATGGCCGTGTCAAAAGTGCCCGTCTGAAGCGCGCTAAAGTAGGCGCCAAAGGCGACAATGTTGACTTTCGCATCGATCCCGGCAGCCTTCAGGTTACTGGCGATAATCTGATCGGCGGTGTCCCAGTCGGTCCAGCCAGTCACGACATCGATATTAAACGAGAGCTTCTTGCCGCTCTTGTCTGCATAGATGCCATCGGAACCCTTGACGAAGCCCGCGCTGGAGAGCAACTGGTCGGACTTGGTGGTGTCGAGCGGGATCGAGGCATTGGCATACGCGGGATTCAGGCTACTGTTGTTCGTCGGCAGAACCAGGCCCGTGGGGCCGGCAACCGGCTCGTACCCATTCTCGGCAACCTGATAGATCTTGTTGCGGTCGATGGCGACGCTGATCGCCTGGCGTACGGCGAGCTGGTTGAAGGGGGCCTTGGCCGTGTTCACATAGAGCATGACTATGTTGCGGGCCGGGAACCAGTACTGATTGTGGGCGGGATCTCTGGCAACGTAGCTCTGCCCAATATTGGGAGCAAAGAGGCCCGACCAGTCAACAGTGCCGCGCATGAGTTGCAGTTCAGCCGTCGTGTTGTCCTTGGAAGATGGATAGCGGATCTCGCTGACGGCGGGTTTGCCAGGCTGCCAGTAGTTGGGGTTTTTCTTCAAATCGACTAGCTGCGGCGCAAACGATTTGAGCATAAAGGGACCGGTACCAATGGGGTTGTCATCGGCAAATTTGCTCGGATCACCCACGTTGGCATACTCGTGCTTAGAAACGATATAGGTCTGGCCAGCCAGGTACCAGAGGATGGGGCTGTACGGCTGCTTCAGCGTCACTACCACCGTGCTTTTATCAGGATTCTGCACCTGGTCAATATATTGCCAGAGGCCATTGATATCAGCCGCCGGGTATTGTTTCAGGTCATTCAGGGTGAAGACGACATCGTCGGAAGTGAAGGGCTGGCCATCACTCCACTTCACATCTGTGCGCAGGTGGAAGGTCACGGTCTTGGCGTCGGTGGAGAACTCGTAACTCTGAGCAAGCCAGGGTTTGGTTTCGCCCTTCACCGCGTTAAAGAACATCAGGGTCTCGTAGATCATGCCCTGAGAACCGTAGAGGGCATTGCCACTGTAAGGGGTAAAGCCGTTGGTAAAGTCGCCCTTAGGACTGGGGAGAATGTTGAGTACGCTGTTCTTGGCACTGGCAGGCGGTGAGGTTGATCCCTGGCCGCAGGCCGCCAGCAGCATCAGCATCAGTCCTAGCAGGGAGAAGACAACGGTCTTCGCCTTCCCAGGCGCATGAACAAGATTGGGAGACATGAAAAACCTCCTCGGGAAAATAGATCAGACATCGGTCTAAAAACAAGGATCATCACTGAGCCGAATTTTTCTTACATGCAGTGTGTATTGCTCTACACACCTCCTTTCCATGGTAAAACAAACCAATGTTGAAATATGCCCTTAAGGAACGAAATCCTCTGAAGGACCTTTTCTTTTTCGATATTTTGCGAAATCGATGTAAAATATGTATTAAATATACTGATTTTGCACAAGAATGTCAAGCCCTGATTCTAGCTAGCAGGGCGACTTTTGAATCACCCTGGCGGAAAGTGGTAAAAAAGCCTGCTAATAGGCCGTACCATAGCCGTTAGTATGTTATAATAAATCGAAAGTTTCTGAAAATAAGATGGAGAGCATGGATTGATGGCAAAGAGGCACAAAACCGATAGTCGCCCAACCATCGCGCAAATCGCGCAGATCGCCGGCGTCTCAGTACCCACCGTCTCGAAGGTCTTGAATGGCCGTGCAGACGTAGCGCGGCAAACACGCGATCGAATTGAGCGGGTGATCGAGGAGCACGGGTTTGTGCGCAACCGCGCCGCTCGCGCTTTACGCAAAGGCAAGACCGGGCTGGTAGACCTGATTCTCCCGCGCCTGGACGACGAATATTACCTCCCCATCTTAGAGGGAGTGGAACAGATATTGCGCGAAGCCGGGGTACGCCTGGTCCTGACCTCGACCAATTACCTGCCCGAAAAAGAGGTCCAATGGATCGATACCGTCACCGACCACTCCACCGACGGTATTCTGCTGGTGCTGCCATCTGAGGAAGCGATTAAGCATCTCGACCGCTCAGGCCTGCCCTTTGTGCTGATCCATAATCAGGGAGATCCGCATAGTAATATGCCATCCGTGAGAATTACCAGTTGGGAGGGGGGCTATGTCGCAACCCAATACCTGATCAAGCTCAGGCACCGGCGCATCGCCTATATCGGCAAGACTGCGATGGCGCTGGACGCCATCGAGCGCATCGCCGGGTACCGCGCTGCCCTGGATGAGGCCGGTCTGCCGCTTGATCCCCAGTTACAGTGCGCCGGCGATTTTACCGAAGCCGATGGCTATATCGCCACCAAGATGCTCATGGAGCTGCCCGTGCCACCCACAGCTATCTTCGCGGGTAACGATCACCAGGCCGTGGGCGTCTACCGGGCACTTCACGAACTGGGAATCAACGTGCCTGGCGAAATGAGCGTGATTGGTTTCGATAATCTCCCCTATACCGAAATTATGAATCCTCCCCTGACGACAGTCCATGCCCCTCGCCTGGAACTTGGAAAAAACGCAGCCGCGATGCTCCTGCGCCTGATAAACGAGGAGTCGCTGGAGATGAGGCGCATGGTCCTGCCCACACGCTTCGTCGAACGCCAATCGTGCCAGCTACTGACATCCTGATCCAATACGCGTTTTTGAGAAATTCACCGCTAGCTTCCGAAATATTTTACTGCTACATAACATGCCTATGCTCATTTTTGGACGTTTACAAGAGAAGAAATATTTGCTGCCCAGCACGGGAACAGGACTGATAAAGGGTGATAACCTCTCCTCCTTGACAAGCGGCGGTCCATTGATTATATTTTGTAGAGAAGGTGCCGATATTGATTTCGTAAAGTGTCGAAAAAGTAAGCTGACAACGTTGTCATCGTCAAGGTGTTCTCCTGTTTAAAGGTAAAAAGGAGTTGTCATGGATGCACATCCTCCGGTTACTATGATGCACCGTATAGCGATCACCCCCAAACGCAAAGTGGTTCAACGACTGACCGCAATGCTCATGCTCATCGGTTGTATGATCGGGCTTTTCGTAGCATTCCCGATCTTTACCCCTTCGTCTCCCGCGTATGCCGCAAGTAGTATTCAAATCAATGCAGGTGGTCCTGCCATCACCCCCTTCAGCGCTGATGCCGACTTTACTGGAGGAGGAACCGCCACCACAACCAACGCCGTCTCTCTCACCGGCGTCACCAATCCCGCGCCTGAAGGCGTCTATCAATCGAATCGCGTTGGTAGCTCTTTTAGCTACACCATTCCCAATCTGACCGCCGGCGCCTCGTATACTGTCCGCCTGCACTTCGCCGAAACCTACTGGACGGCCGCTGGCAAGCGTGTCTTCAATGTCAGTATCAACAATCAGGCGGTCCTGACGAACTTTGATATTTTCGCCGCCGCCGGCGCAGCCAATCAAGCGGTGGTGGAGCAGTTCAGTGGGACCGCGAGCACAGGCGGGACCATCGCTATGCAGTTCACCTCTGTCACAGACCAGGCCCAGGTCAATGGCATCGAGGTGCTGTCCGGCAGTTCGCCAACACCCACGCCAACGCCCGCGCCAGGAGGGGGCCTGCAAATCAATGCTGGCGGCCCGGCAGCCGCGCCCTTCGTCGCTGATACTGACTTCAGCGGCGGCGCGACCGGGAACTCAGGTAACGCCATTAACACCAGTGGCGTGAGCAATCCCGCCCCCCAGGCGGTGTACCAGAGCAACCGCTACGGCAATTTTAGCTATGCGATACCCGGTCTGACCGCGAATGCTACCTATACCGTGCGCCTGCATTTCGCGGAAACCTACTGGACGGCTGCAGGACAGCGCATCTTCAACGTCAGCATCAACGGCCAATCGGTGCTGGCGAACTTTGACATTGTGGCCTCCGCCGGCGGAGCTAATAAAGCGGTGGTGCAGCAAGTCAACGGGACCGCCAATGCCAGCGGCACGCTGACGATCCAATTCACAACTGTCAAGGATAACGCGCAGGTCAACGGTATCGAGGTGCTCAGCGGCGGTTCGACTCCGACCCCCACGCCGAGCCCCACCATTGTGCCGTCCCCAACCTCGACTCCCACCGGCAACTGGAACCTGGTCTGGAACGACACCTTCGGCGGGTCGGCCGGCAGCCCTCCTTCTTCTGCCAACTGGATCGAGGACACCGGCACAAGCGCCCCCGGCGGTCCCGCGAACTGGGGTACCGGCGAGGTCGAAACGATGAGCAATTCGACCAGCAACGTCTACCTCGACGGAAACAATCACCTCAATATTACCGCGCTTAACACCAATGGCGCCTGGACCTCGGGTCGTATCGAGACGAAACGCAGCGACTTCGCGGCCCCGGCCGGCGGCATGATGCAGATTACTGCCTCGATCAAGCAGCCCAGTCCCACCAACGGCTTAGGCTACTGGCCTGCCTTCTGGACACTGGGCGCGGGCGATCGCGCCGGTCAGACATGGCCGGGCGTCGGCGAAACCGACATTATGGAGGATGTCAACGCGCGCAATGAAACGGCCGCGACCCTGCACTGCGGCATCGCCCCTGGTGGCCCCTGCAACGAGTACAACGGCTTCGGCAGCGGCCTGGCCACCTGTACAGGCTGCCAGAGCGGCTATCACACCTACTCTGAGATCATCGACCGCACCCTCTCGGATGAGCAAATACGCTTCTACCTCGATGGCCGGCAGATCTGGATTGTACACGAGAGCCAGATTGGTGTGAGCACGTGGCAGGCAGCCATCGACCACGGGTTCTTCATCATCTTCGACCTCGCCATGGGCGGGTCGTTCCCCAACGCGGTGTGTAACTGCACCTCGCCCAGCAGCGCGACCTCTTCGGGTGGCACCATGAGCGTGGCCTCCGTCGCCGTCTACCAGACGACCGGCAACGCGCCAACACCGTTGACAACGCCGCCGGTGCCCAATGGTCCAAGCAAGGTCTCCGTGACCGGCACCCAGGGCAACTGGCAATTGATCGTCAACGGCGCCCCCTACCAGGTCAAGGGCGTCACCTGGGGTCCGCCCACCACCGCCGCCCTGGCCCACATGCCCGACCTGCAATCGCTGGGCGTGAATACCATCCGTACCTGGGGCACGGATGCCACCACCCAACCATTGCTTGACGCGGCCGCGTCCTACAATATCAAGGTCATCAACGGTTTCTGGCTCAACCAGGGCGCGGACTACCTCAACGATACCAATTACAAGACGACCACACTCACCAGCATCAAGAACTGGGTCACGACCTACAAGAATCACCAAGGGGTTCTAATGTGGGATGTCGGCAACGAGGTGATCCTCACGATGCAGAACACCTACTCAGG
>JBDTHH010000673.1:0-6298 GCA_039937055.1 Ktedonobacteraceae bacterium
TTGTCGCGTGTGTCCAATGGATTGATGAGTATCAGCTTCTCTTTGAAGAAGCCGGGTGGTTGCTGAACCAGGCAGGGACCATGCTCAGGCATTATGCTCGCTACGCGGAGGCAGAGAAGATGTATGAGCGAGCCTTGCGCATCGACGAGCAGGTGTCAGGACCAGACCACCCACATACTGCGACGACGCTCAATAATCTGGCCACGCTTCTTGGCATCCAGCGTCGATATGAGCGCGCAGTTCAGCTCTATGAGCGCGCTTTGCGTATCCGCGAACGCGTTCTGGGGCCGGAGCATCCAGAGACCTCCAGTACGATCAATGGGCTGGCATTACTCTATAGCAACTGGCATCGTTATGACGCATCTCAACCTCTCTACGAGCGCGCCTTGCGTATCCGTGAACACGTTCTGGGGCCAGAGCATCCAGACACGGCGATGACGCTCGATAATTTCGCCATGCTCTACCGGCAGCAGGACAACTATGAACAGGCCCGGCCTCTGTTTGAGCGAGCTCTACAGATCCGCGAACATGCTCTGGGTCCAGAGCATCCCATGACCGCTTCAACCATCAACAATCTGGCTGTGCTCTATCGTCTGCAAGGCAACTATGAGCAGGCTAGTGGGTCAACCCGCAATTGAGCAGCCATGAGCCAAAGCCGCTGCCGACCCGCCTAAACGGCGTGAGCGAGCACGCTCACGCCGTCGACGCCGCTTGCCATTCCACACAAACGGCGTTGGATTCTGGTTCCAGCCCGCTACCGTTTGTTCCAACCAGTCAATCACCTCTTGAGCATTCTGAGGATACTGTCCGCTGAGTGCACGCCGGACGATGATGCGCTGCACCGACTCTGCCATGTTTAACCATGAGCCACCAATCGGTGTGTAGAGCGGCATCACCCCATGGTCAAAGAACCAACGCACCAGATCAGAGGAGAGATGCCCAGCCAGATTGTCCAACACCAGCACGATGCGTAAGGGCGGGAGCGGTCGGCCAGGAGGATGACCCAGCCAGGTTTCCCAACGGGCATAGAGCGGTCGCTCTTCTTCGGGAGGCAAGGTCTCGGGAGGCTGGTGCTGCTCGATCAGAGCAAGCATGTCTGAAAGTTGTTCTTGAAGCCAGGGATGCAGGACAGAGTTGGGAGCTTCGGTCACTCCTTTGGCACGCACTTGGCCCGTGGACGGACGGAAGAGGGTCAGCAGTTTAGCGGTCCCTCCACGCTCATACTCATGTGGGTGTGTGGCTGGATGGCCTTCTGGTTGCCAGGAGGCTCCGGACTGCGGGATTGCCTGGTAGGGCCCAGCTTCATCTTCGTTGAGTTGCACGATCCCGCCAGCCTCTGCATGCTCACACGCCACCTCGATGACTCTTTTTTTCCGGCGTTTCTGGATCATACACGGTCACCGTCCCGCTTTTCCGTTTGCGCTGTGCGTAGCCGGTGTGGCACCAGGTGCGTGTCTGCTGAAAGCGGTAGCCTGACTCATGGAGGACTTGACGAATCGTTTCAGCACCAACGTGAGGGAGATCACTTTTGCGCAGCGCCCGACGTAGGGTCATCAGGGACCAGGTGCCCGTCTGATCCTCTTTGTGATCAGGCTTGCGCTGCACTTCGGCGAGAATGCGGCTTTGCTGCGAGCTTGTGTAGGTGGGCTTGCGACCACGACCAGCAGCAATGGCGAGAGCGAGGAGGCCGCGCTGGTTCAAGCGACTGACCAATTGACTGATGGTATCATTGCTTTTGTATCCTGCAACTTTCGCCGCCTCAGTGGAGGAGTTTCCTGCACGAACAGATACCAACGCGTTCGCTCGCTTGACGACATCTATGCGCTCACTGGTGGATTTCGCCAGCTTTTGTAAGGCCCGTTCTTCCTGGTGAGTCAGCTCACGTAAGGGATCTTTTTGCATCGTGCTCATGTCTCGTTTCTCCTCTCCTTGAATCTATCACCTTTTTCACCCTTTGACAAACGTATTGCTCGGCAGGAGAGAGACGTGTTACACTCAAAGAAACGGGATGCAGAACTCCAAGGAGGGGGGAAGTATGGGAACTCCGCAAAAATTTCCCTTGCGTGAGCTAACTCAACACGAACGAGAAGAACTCTCCCAAAAAGCTGCTGGCGAAGAGGTGAGTGTTGGAAAAAGAGCAAAAGCGCTCTTCGCTCTTGCCAATGGATGTTCATTCGCCCAAGCTGGCAAGCACGTCGGAATGAGCTGCGATGGGATCTCGCAATTGGCAGCGCGATTTTTCCGGAGCGGATTGGACGCCCTGTTCATTGCCCCGGGCCGTGGTCGCAAGCCCACCTACACCACTCAGGATCACGAACTGATCCTTCGAGAAATGCAGCGCCGTCCTACGTGGGACGTCGATCAATGCACCACCTGGTCACTCCCCCTTTTGCAAAAGTCCTTGCAGGCGAGAGGATTTTTAGACATCTCCCCAAGAACGATTCGTCGGGTCTTGCAGGCACATGGATGGAAGTACCAGCAGACAACACGCACTTGGCACCTCATTGATCAGGCAGAATAAGCGTACCCTACTCTGTTGTCTGGGCAGGTTAGCAGCGGCTTTGGCTCATGGCTGCTCAATTGCGGGTTGACCCACTAGCACAATACCCAGGGGAGCCATGACGAAGCGCTCCCAGGGAAAAGCCAGGAAGCTGGGATGGCCGGGCGACACATAGAACGTCGCGGTCCACAGCGCTCCGAAGATAATCGCGATGCTGATCGCCAGGGTAGTGGTTGGTCGCCTCCAACCCAGGTCGGCCAGCGTTTCGCCATGCGCGCGCTGCCACCAGAACACCAGGGCAATCACGATAGCGGTACTGACAAAAAACCCCAGATCCAGGTAGAGCGAGGCCAACAACACGTTATGCTTCATCGTTCTGGCGAGGTAGTCTGTGAAAAAGCCAAAGTTTGGCAGGGCAATGAGCGGGGCAAGGGTGTGTTTTTGTTGCACTACGTTTGCTTGCGCCATAGAAGTGTTCCTTTCTGCTGTTCGATGGCTTTCCCTGTAAGATGGAATCTGAAGATAGTAGAACATGAACGCTCTATGCAAGGAAACATCCTCCTGGTGGGTTCCCATGCATCCACCCGGTGGAACGAGGATTCAACCGATTGGTGGATACGCCTGCGGCACCTATGCGATACAATGATGACATGACTCAGTCGATGGGTGGGCCTGCAAGGTATGTTTGCCAGCCAGCCCGACCTGGAACTCGTTGGCGAGGCCTCTACGGGCGCGGAAGCTGTAGCGCTCACCGCGCGCCTGCATCCCGATGTGGTGATCATGGATCTACGCATGGCTTTCATGGATGGGGCAACGGCGACAGAGCAGATCAGAAAATTGCACCCGGACATCCCCGTCCTTGTGTTAACAACCTACAACAGCAACGCGGACATCCTGCGGGCCATTGAGGCCGGGGCAACAGGCTATCTGCTGAAGGATACGCCTCGCGAGCAGCTCTTCGCGGCCATTCGCGCTGTCGTGCAAGGCAAATCCGCGCTGGCGCCCGATATCGCCACGCGGCTGCTCCAGCAGATCCGCCTGCCAGCCAGCGAGACGCTGAGCGAGCGCGAGGTAGAGGTGCTGACCCTGGTCGCGCGCGGCGCCAGCAACAAAGAAGCCGCGCGCCATCTTCACATCAGCGAGGCCACCATCAAGTCCCATCTGATCCGCATCTTCAGCAAACTGGGCGTAGCGGATCGCACAGCCGCCGTAATGGTGGCCCTTGAGCGCGGCATCCTGCACATGGAGCAGTAAGAGGTAGAGCAGGAATGCCCCTCTTAACTCGCGAAATCCTCCGTCACCCAGACCAGGCCCTTCGCGTCAATGTAGATGCCAACGCCGATGCGGTGATAGCTGGTGTTCAACAGGTTGTAGCGATGCCCGGCCGGCGGCGGCTCGTTGAGCATGGCCTTCTCGATACCCTGCACGGCGCCCCACGCGCTTGGGTAGGGAGAGCTATAGCCGACGTTCTCGCCACAGGCCATCCACTGAATGCCCTCGTTGCTGACACGCTGGCAGGGCGCCGCCTCGCCGGAACACTGGTGGCTGAGACCGCAATGCGCCATGTTCCAGCTATGCAGGCGCGCGCCACTCGCCATGGTGGCGTTCAAGGTGTAGGCATACAATCCCCCCTGGGCAGCACGGTCGCTATTGATCAGGGTGAACAATTGCTGCGAGAGCTGCGCCTCTTCGCCAGTTTGCGCGGGCGGTGGCCCATAAGGACCAGAGGGGCCAGTAGGACCGGATGTAGGCTGTGTCCGGGGCACTGGTGTTGGCTTGCGCCCCTGGGTAGGCCTGGGCGTGGCCGCCGTTTTGCCCGCCGTCGCCTGGCTCGTCGCCACGTGACCGGGCAACGCCACCCCGGTGGAAGATATGGAGGATGTAGCCACCGACGAAGAGGGCTGCACCTGGCTCCCGCCCTGCCCCGTTCCACACCCGGCCACTACCATGATGGCTAGCAACAGCATAAGATAACCGTATTTTCTACTCACAGATCTGCCTCTTGAATTTCATATATTTGCAATCTTCTATAGTGACTATAGCATACTCTGTTCTGCGGTCTGTACACTTCCATGCAGCAGTGGTAGTTTATGGTGCCTGCATCGGAGACCTCATAAGCGTACACCGCGTCTCGTAGGGACGACGGAGCACTTTCCACGATTCCATGCATTCGGGGATAAATAGCATGAGGCGTAGGGGCGCCGTTGACAAGCCCGCGCATAGATGGCATTACGATCACGCCGGCTCTCCGTCCTTTAGGGGGATAGATGAGCTTATTGGAAGGAGAGAAAGAAAGGCAAGGTTTTGTTCTTCGTTGAACTTGGTAAGAAAACCAACGCCAAGGACAGGAGAACAAGACCTTGCCAAGCCAGCATACCAGAGAGGGCGACGAAGAAAAAGCCCCGGAGACGGAAATAGGAGTGCCCTTAGATTTGCCAGAATTTCGTGTGGTGGAGCAAATGGGCCCCTGTGATGGGATCTTGAGGGTGAAAGTGATCGCGAAAACGACCACAGCCCAGTGCCCTCACTGTCAGCAACCAAGTGCCTACATCCATGATTGTCGTGAGCGAGCGAAACGTGATCTTCATGTACGAGAGTATCAGGTGCGCCTCATTGTGCTCAAACGTCGCTATCGGTGTTTCCCGTGCGGGAAAACCTTTACCGAACCCGATGAGGCGTGTGGTCCTCGCCGAAGAACGACGTGCAGATTACGAGAAACCATTGGAAGACAGGCAGCGAGCCAGCCAGTGGCACGTGTCAGCCAGAGCTTTGGGGTGGGACCTCGCTTTGTGGGAGTCTGTTGGCAAAAGGCCATCGCTCCCCAGCTTGCACAAAAGGGTCTGGACCTCTCGGGAGCCGCTCCATTGCCGACCTCACGGTTTCTGGGCATCGATGAGTTTGCGATCCAGAAAGGGCATCGCTATGCGACCATTCTTTGTGATCTGGAAAACCGGAAGGTGGTGGAAGTGAGCCGAGGACGCCAGTTTTTTGAGGTGGTCCGACTCTTAGGGCGACTCGATCACCCGGAGGTGGTAGAAGCCGTGAGCTTGGATATGAGTGCTTCGTTTGCACCTGCCGTCCGATGTGCATTGCCTCATGCACAACTGGTCATCGATCATTTTCATGTCATTCAGCATGTCATGAAAGCCTTTCGCAAAGTCGTTTCCAGTTGGGCTCACAAAAAGGAGGGGACCATCCTCTTGCACCACAAGCAGCAGGTGTTCTTAAAGGCGTATGAGGAGCTGACGAATGACGAAAAGGCCGATCTGGCTCGGATCTCCTCTCGTTTGCCTGCTCTGGAAACCGCTTGGAAGCTGAAAGAAGCTCTACGGACGTGGTATGCAACCGCGACCGTGGAAACCGCAGAGGCGAAACTTGAGGACTGGATCAAGCAGGTCCGCGAGCATGGTCCTGAACCAATGCAACAGGCCCTTTCTATTTTTGCGCACTGGAAGCAAGAAATCCTGGCCTTTTTCCGCTTTTTGCCCACCCGCATTTCCAATGGCTACGTTGAAGGCAAAAACAATCGCACCAAGGCTATGATGCGACAAGCCTATGGCTATCGCAATTTTCAGCATCTCCGTTTGCGCATTCTTAGTGGAGGATAGATGAACCATAAACTCATCTATCCCCCTGAAGGACGGAGAGCCTGAAAATGCCTGAGAAATGCGCGGTAGGACTCCCCTAAACGGTGGATGCGCATAAAGCCCCCTTGCGCAAACGAAGCAGGCGGCGAGGTCGTCCTGGGGAAGGTGAGGAGGCAAGCTGTCCAGATCCCTTTGGACGACCTCGCCGCTT
>JBDTHH010000674.1:0-3256 GCA_039937055.1 Ktedonobacteraceae bacterium
CGCCCACAACGATCATCGTGAGAAAGGCGATGGTCTGGTCCGCGCTCGACATACTGGAGTCGGCGGTGGTGGCCCAGGTGGCATACAAGGCTCCGGCCAGGCCGGTGAGCATGGCGCTGATCACAAAGGCCAGCAATTTATAATGCACCAGGTTGATGCCGAAGGTTTCGGCGGCGGTCTCGTTATCGCGCAGGGCCACCCAGGCCCGCCCCACACGCGAATGTAGCAGATGATAGATAAGGAAGATCAACGCGACTACGCCTCCCAGCACAATGAAGTAGAGCGCGTGGTCGTCGTTGAGCAGAGCCGGCAGGTTGTTGAGGGCGTAGTTCTGCCGGCCGGCGCTGGTGTCCCACAGGTTGAGCAGCGCGCCGCATACCAGGACCAGGCCCAGCGTCACAATCGCCAGATGCGCCCCGGAGATACGCAGCGCCGGCCCGCCCACGATCAAACTCAACAGCGCGGTGGCCAGCAGCGCCGCCAGCAGGCCCACCCAGTAGGGCTGATTGAGATCGTTGGTACACCAGGCCAGCATATACGCGCCGGTGCCGAAGAAGGCCGCGTTCCCCAGCGAGGGTTGCGCGGCGTACCCCGTCAGCAGGTTCTGCGCCAGGGCAGCGATGATCAGGATGCCGATCAACGAGATGCGATGCAGCTCAAAGCCCGCGCTGAAGCCGAAAAGCTGGTCATAAACCGTGGGCAGCAGAGCCAGCAGCAGCAGACCGCTACAGCCCGCGATCCAGCCCCGCAACTGGTAGAGCGCGCGCATTGTCTTCTCAATTGCCATAGTGCAAACTCCCTTGCTTACGGGTACTGGCGTGCTGCGACCCCATCAGACGCGTCGCAGCCTGGCACGCCCCCAGAGACCCTGAGGGCTAAACAACAACACCAGCACAAAGCCACCAAAGATCAGCGTCTCGCGAATGCCTGGATCGCTGATATTGACAGGCCCCAGCGTGCGGCCCGCGAGCAGAAAGGTCAGGATCGTATCGGCCAGCCCCACCAGGATACCCCCGATGAGCGCGCCCGGCAGGCTATCCAGTCCGCCCAGCACCGCTCCTACGAAGGCTAGCAGCAGCACCGGGTCCATAAACTGCACATCGATGAGCTGCTGCTGACTGGCCAGCAGCACGCCGGCGATCGCCGCCACCAGCGCGCTCAAGGCCCAGACCAGCATAAAGATCAGCCCGACAGGCGCGCCCATTAAGCGCGCCGCCGGAATGTGGTCCGCTATCGCGCGCATGGCGATCCCCAGCCGGCTACGGGTCAGAAACACGTGCAGGCTCAGCATCACCAGAGCCGTCACTACGAGCACGATGATGTCGATGGCCGAGATATAGAGGCCGGCGACGCGCAGAGCCTGGCCCTCGAAGGGCGTGGGGAAATGCTGTCCCGTAGAGAGCTGCGGCCAGATGGCCTGCACGACAGTCTCCAGCACCAGCGCCAGGGCCAGCGTGGCAATGGCTTTGGTGAAGATCGGCGCGTGCAGGACCGGGCGCGCGAAGCCGCGTTCCAGCAGCATCCCCAACACTACCGCGAAGAGCAAGGTGACGCCCAGGGCCAGCCAGAAATTCAGGCGCGGCCCCGTCATCAAGATATACATAAAACAGGCGCAGACCGCAGCAATCGCGCCATAGGCAAAATTCAACACCCCGGTCGTGCGATACACCAGCACAATGCCCAGGCCCAGCAACCCGTACAGGCTACCAATAACCAGGCCCGCAATGATGACCTGTAGAAACGCCAGCATCGATCTTGCCTCCCCGGTCACAATACGACACATGACTCACTTGTCATATTGTAGATATCATGCCATGAGAAAGGCTGGCTGTCAAGAGTCCCTTGACAAACCCCACTTTATTTGTTATACATGATACATGAGTCATGTTTCATATCACGGGTTCCTCTAGCGAATGGACTCATTGGAGAGAATCGCTACCGGGTAGCGTCACGACGACCACACGCGTGGTCTGGCCAAGAGAAGGGGAGCGAGACACGATGGAATTTACAGTACGCAGGCGCGCCCGCCGCTGGTATGCGGCGCTGATTATGATCGCCGCCATCTTTGCCCTGGCGGCTTGTGGCAGCGGGTCGGGAGCCGCCCCGGCCGCCAGTGTGCCCGGTGTGAGCGGCGACACAATCACCATTGGCGGCGTGTTGGACACGACGGGGCCGCTCAAGGTCATCTGCGCCCCCATCCTGGCGGGCGACCAGCTCTATTTTAATAAGATCAACGCTGCCGGGGGCATCCACGGCCGCAAGATCAAATTCGTGCAGGTCAGCGATAACGGCGAGTCCACGCGGACGCGGGACGCTGTGCGCCAGCTCGTTGAGCAGGACAATGTGTTTGCCATCTTCCAGGTCTGTGGTTCGGGCGCGGCCAACGTGGCCGAGAGCTACACCAATCCGAAGGGCATCCCCCTTGTCGACCCCATTGGTGGCGGCGCCAAATTCGCCGACGCGCAGGGTAATGCGCTGCCGTGGGTCTGGATGACGCAGCCCAACTATGGCGACGAGGGACATGTCATCGGGAATTACGTCGCCACCAGCCTGCATGCCAAAACTGTGGGCCTGCTCTACGAACAGGATGTGCTGGGCCTGCAACAGAAGACGGCGCTGGGAGACTCGTTGCAAAAATATGGCGCGCAACTGGTGACCTCCGTTGGCTACAACGCGGCCCAGACCGACTTCACCGCCGCTGTGCAGGCGCTTAAGGCCTCGAATCCCGCTGTGATTGTGCTCAACGGCCTGCCCGGACCCACGGCCAAATTTGTGGCCGCCGCCACCGGTCAGGGCTATCGCCCGCATCTGGGCTACGTGGCCAACTACCCGATGGCCGACAACTCCTGGGCCAGGGTCCTGGGCAGCGCCGGCGAGGGCGTCTATGTGAGCGGCTATACCAGCACCACTTCGCCGCTGGCGCAGGACTACCTCCACGCCACCGCCAGCGATGCGGTCTTCAGCGCCTACAAGTTCTACGGCTACATCAATGCCAAGATCTTCGCCGATGCCTTGAACAAGGCCGGCCAGAATCCCACGCGCGCCAGTTTGCAGACTGCCCTGAA
This sequence comes from Ktedonobacteraceae bacterium, assembly GCA_039937055.1. Taxonomy (GTDB): domain Bacteria; phylum Chloroflexota; class Ktedonobacteria; order Ktedonobacterales; family Ktedonobacteraceae; genus JALYTT01. Next base: position 3,066 of record JBDTHH010000674.1, read on the forward strand.
CACTGGTTTCAACAACTATGACACCGGCTTTGGTCCCAGCCTGACCTGGTCGGCCAGCCACCATGGCGGCGTCAGCGACTTCATGTTCTTCCAGATCAAAAATGGCCAACTGACACCAGTCAGCGATTTTATCAAGGCCTCGCAAGTCTGGACACCGTAGGCTGTCGCGTAGGGACCCGGCTTGCCGCGTC
>JBDTHH010000675.1:0-3591 GCA_039937055.1 Ktedonobacteraceae bacterium
AGGGTGCGCGTCACATTTTTGCACCCAGTTTGGGACGGCATGCCGGGCCTCGTTTCCAAGGATGGTGGGGGGAAGGACGGCTCGACCCAGGGAGGGTCGCAGCCGGCGTGCAGGGACGAGGCGCGCAAGGAGGCGGGGGGAGAGGATGAGGGCGAGCTCGAAGCAGGGTCAGCATCACTCCACTGGTCAGCGCCGTGAGTCGAGCCGAGGCCCGTGCGACCCGACGAGCGTGTCGCTGCCGATGCTGGTGGTGACTCAGATCTTGCCAAGCTTCGTCCCAGCGATCATTACAGACTGCATCGCGTAAGGCGAGCATGGGATTGACATGGTGGGGTTCCCATCGCATGCCTGCCCCTTTGAGGCGTGCTTGCATCACCAGTTTGTTCGCACTTTCCACCATTCCTGAGCCAATGGGCCATCCTGCCGCTTGATAGCGGGGATACTGCATGAGCGACTGGCGTGCAGAGAGATAGCGCAGTTTCTTCTCGGCCTCCGGGTCCTGCCATCGCTCACAGAGGTGGCTCAGATGCCGCAAGATCCGATCGGGTCCCTCATGTTTGAGTCGATGCAAGACCCCATCGAGCCAGCGCGCTGGCAAGCGCCCTCCTTTGGCCCGTACGACCTCTCCTATCGCCGAGACATACTCGGCCGCATGCGGGAAATCCAAGATGCGCACGGCATCAGGCCGGTGCAGATCAATGAAGCTTTGCAGCCAGAGAGCCCCATCACTCACTGCGCAGATGGCCTGCGCATCCCTCACGCGGCGGCGGCGCAATTCCCCTTCAGCAAGCTGCTCAAAGCTTTGCGCATCGGTCATGCGCGAAAAATAGGAAAGATGGGTCACCTTCACCCGGCTGGGTCCTGTGGCCGGAATGTGCCTCTCCACGTCACCGATGGCCACCGTTCGCACTTCCGCCCAGGTCCCATTCACCAGCGGTACATACGCCCCATCGGTACTGATGACTTCTTTGAGGGGGCCTGCGCTGGCTGGCATCTCTGGTTCGGGGCAGCGGCTTTGGATCGTTTGAAGCTGCTCGTACTGGGCTCCTGCCTGCTCGGTCAGCCGGCGCACCGTCGCCTCGCTGAGTTGCACCCCCAGCACCCTCTGGAGCATCTCGGCGGCTCGGGCAAAAGGCATCCAGGTGGCCAAATGCACCAGATGTTCCTGCTGTCTGGGGGTGACCCTGCCCGCCAACAGCCCCAATTCCTCATCCAGGGGGGAAAAGCCCGACCCCACAGGCCGGGCACGTTCCATAGCTGCGCGTCAGGGTGATATCGTGGCCTCCAGCCGCTTGCAGTCGCCGCCTATGGGAACCACGAGCCAGCAGGGGCGTCCCGCACTTCGGGCAGGGGGGCCGATCCTGCATCGGCTCCTGCGTCCAGTCCTTCGCTTCACTGGCTAACGCCACATCTTGGAGCATGCGGGCTTTCAAGCGATTGATCCGCTCCTCAATGGCCTGTTCTATCTCACTCAACGTCGCTTTCGGATGCGCCAGGCGCCACTCTTTCATTCCTGAAAGCACCTCTTCACTCAAGGCCTGCCAGTCTCGATCCATCTCTTCGTTCATCTTGTCCTCCTCTTCACTCTGGATGCATTCTAGCGGTTTTCTCCTTCTGGGTCTACCTCTCTGCAAAATTTTGACGCGCACCCTTTATGAGTGGCCAGCAGTGCCTCTTGCATAGTGCCTGATCCATTGCTATACTAGCAAAAGCTGTACGGCGCCTCCTCGCACCGTACAGTACCAGGACTATAGACGCAAAGAAAAGAAGTATCTCCATGGCGTTCTTTGATCCGCAGAAGGCGCGTGAGCAGTACCTTGAAAGGCTGCTTGCCCGCTACGGAACGGTCACCCTTCCCCTTGATGCGGCCAGGCACACATTGCCCCTGCATACCGTTTTTCAACCACTGGTCTTACGTCACGATCCGCTCGCGCCTCAGGATGAGCAGTCAGCGGTGGCAGCGGACGTTGTGAGGGCAAGGGATGGCGCTGAAGCCCTCGCCAAAAGCGAACACCGGCGCATGGTCGTGCTTGGTGGACCAGGAATGGGCAAGACCACCGCCCTGAAGGCTCTGCTCTGCACGGCGATCACGAAAGCTCAGGGTGACCCTACTGCTCCATTACCACTCTTCATTTCGCTGCCCGACCTGATGCGCGCAGGGCTATCATTTGCGGTCTATAGCCAACACCTTAGCGCTGAACTGGCTATCGATCCGCGCTTTGCACATATCTTGCTGGCTGCGGTACACGATGGCAACGCGTTTCTCTGTCTCGACAGCCTGGATGAGGTATTGCCAGCGCTGCGACCGGAGGTGATCGCCTTTCTCAATACAGAGGTGCCGCGTTGCCGGGGAACCTGGATTATCGGTTCACGTTTCACTGAGTATAAGGGCGGACAATTCGCGCACAGCCGGTTCGCAGAATGGGAGCTGCAATCGCTGGACAAACAGCAGCGCTTAACGTTGGCTCGCCAGTTGCTGCCCGCGTTCTATGATGCCTTCTATAGAGATGTGACACCGACCCTGAAGCCTGCATTGCCCTCGGCGGAAGCCTATATAGCAGAGCTGCAACAGAATGCGCAGATCGCTCCCTGGGGAGAAAATCCGCTTTTGCTCAGTCTCGCCGCTGTATTCTATACCCAAACAGGCAGCTTGCTCCAGCATAGCGATGAGCATATCCGTGCGCAGGCCTTAGCGGTGCTTACCCAGCGTCATGTGACTCTCCCCGCGCATATCCTGCTGCCCATGCTGGAACATTCGGTCACGGGAAATGCGGCGGTGCAGGCCATAGCCGCCCTGGGAGCAGATGCGCCGATCTCATCTTTAGTAGAGATGGTATGGTCTCGCTCCCCTACTAGCGCACAATTTGCCAGCCAGGCATTGCGTGTGTTATATCAACACGTCCCCACCGCGCCTATCCTGGCACTCCTACAAGATGAGGAAATTATCAATGCTTATGGGGGTACGTACTGGGAACTTATCCGACTGCTTCAGTTGCGAGGCGTTGAAGTCTCCCTGGAGCTGCTCTTGCCAATGTTAAAACAACGCGTATCTGAAACTACCATTGCACCAATTATCGTTTCCCTATGCCATGTCGGCGCCCAAGCTCCCATAGAAGCCTTGATACGTGTGATTTTTGCAGAAACACGTGGGACAACATCCTATCCCAAATGTATACAGCAGCTATTTCACATACTCTACGAGTGGGTATTACCTGGTAACTTGGCCCATGCTCTGGGCAATACGCCCAATGATCAATGGCTCGCTGTCTCTCTGCTCGGTCTCGTCCATGATGACGAAAGTATGCAGTTGATTAGCGCTGTGGCCCAGGACCCCAGCAGAGATCGCACGACGCGCTCCGAGGCGATGGTCGTCCTGAGCGATCTAGGGGTGAACCTGCCACTGGAATATCTGCTCCAGGCAACACGCTGGTGCATCTACGAAGGCATGGGGGAGTATGTAGTGAATACCGTCAAGCGCCTTGGCAAGCAGACGCCATTGGAACAATTGCTGCCTCTATTAGGCGAGGATCATAACAGATTACAGTCAGGCGTCGTCAAAGCCCTGGCCGGTATTGCTGACTACATCCCTCT
>JBDTHH010000676.1:0-14891 GCA_039937055.1 Ktedonobacteraceae bacterium
CTACCCGCTCAACCGCTTCTACCACTACGTACCTGGTTCCTAGCGCGCAGAAACCATAGCCGCGCGCCGCCTATAACGCGCCGCGATCATCTCACCCAGCCCGATGGCCAGGAGGCCCAGCAGCAGATGAATAACCTGGATCACCCAGTGAGGGTTAGGAATAAGCGTTTTTTGCGTTAGCCCGACGACCAGGACAATCGCGCCTAGAACGACGGCCGCGCCCGCCAGACCCCAACTACCGCCTTTCACCAGGGCCGCTACGATCCCCGCGGTCCAGAGTGAGAGGACAACCAGGATACCAAGAATCATGTGAACGGGTATAAAACTATCCGCACTGTCTGTTACCCAGAAGATAATGCCAAGAATCAGCGCCAGCAGCGCGGTGATGCGCAATACCATTGTCGCAATACGTACAACCATTCAGAAAAATCTCCCTTGCATAGCTATCCAATTGAGGAACGCTCAACGCTCCCCTATATAGAATGTACCTCATCATCACGGTGATGACAACCTGCTTCCACAAATACCCACATTTCGTGCAGGGCGCCGCTGGCCTGCGCCCTGCCCCCCGCCGTTCTGTAGCACATGGCTTACCCGCCGTCCCGTAGCCCCGGCGAGACAAGCCACGCCTACGGGTTAATGCGCCACAAAATTTTGCCAGAAGATGTGTAGATGCTGGCGCAGGGGGGTGTGTTCCGGCTTGCGCAGATAGGGGTCGCTCTCCCACAACTGGGCGGCCAGGGTGCGCGCCTGCTCGATGAGTCGGGTATCACCGAGGTCGGCGATGCGCAGTTCGGGTACGCCGCTCTGGCGCACACCGAAGAAGTCGCCGGGACCGCGCAGGCGCAGGTCCTGCTCCGCCAGTTGGAAGCCATCGTCGGTCGCTTGGAACACCTCCAGCCGCTCTTGCGCTTGCAAGCTGGCGTCGGCGCTGAGCACATAGCAGTACGACTGGTGTCTGCCGCGTCCGACACGCCCCCGGAACTGATGCAGTTGCGAGAGGCCAAAGCGGTCGGCATCCTCAATGACCATCACTGTGGCGTTAGGAATGTCGATACCAACCTCAATGACCGAGGTCGCCACCAGGATATCCAGTTCGTGATCGCGGAAGCGGCGCATCACCGTGTCCTTGTCGTTGGCCTTCATGCCGCCGTGCAGCAGGCCCAGGCGCAGGTCGGTGAAGACATCACGGCTCAGGCGCTCATACTCAACGGTGACGGCCTTCACCGCCAACGACTCGGACTCCTCGATCAGCGGGCAGATAATAAAGGCCTGGTGGCCCTGGGCGACCTGTTCGGCAATGAGCTTGTTGGCCTCCTCGCGCCGGGCGCCGGAGCGCCAGCGGCTGATGATCTTCTGGCGGCCAGGAGGGAGCTGGTCAATAGCCGATATGTCCAGGTCGCCATAGAGGGTGAGCGCGAGGGTGCGCGGGATAGGCGTGGCCGTCATCACAAGCATATGTGGGTGGTAGCCCTTCTGGCGCAGGATGTCGCGCTGCTCCACGCCAAAGCGGTGCTGCTCATCGATGATCACGAGGCCCAGGCGGCGGAAGCTCACATCCTCCTGGATCAGCGCGTGCGTCCCGATGGCCACCATGGCCTGCCCGCTCTCAAGAGCTGCCCGGCCCGTGGCGCGCTCGCGCTGGCGCAGACTGCCGGTGAGCAGGACGGTACCAATGCCGAACGGCTCCAGCATTGCGCTGATGCTGCGCGCATGCTGCTCTGCCAGCAGTTCGGTGGGTGCCATAATCGCTCCCTGGTAGCCGTTAAGGGCCGCTACGAAGAGCGCGGCGGCAGCCACCGCCGTCTTGCCAGCGCCGACATCGCCCTGTAAGAGCCGGCACATCGGCTTGCTCTGGGCAAGGTCGCTTAAGATCTCGCCGATAACGCGACGCTGTGCCCCTGTAAAGCGGAAGGGCAGCGTGGCCTCAAATGGCTTGTCGGGCGCGATGGTGGACCAGAGTGTCGAGCCTATGGCCAGCGATTCGTCCTCGTGTGTGGCTCCAGTGTCCATGATGGTAGCCGGGATGTCCCCATCCTCAGGCTCGCTGAAAACTTTGCGCGGGTCGATATGAAACGCGTTGCCCTGTGGCGCCTGCTGCTGCCAGCGACTGCGCCGCTCCTGCATGCCAAGCTGCATCAGGAACAGTTCATCGAAGGCCAGGCGCCGCCTGGCCTCCACCAGCTTCTGCGCATTTTCGGGATAGTGCATCTGCTCAATCGCCTCCGGCAGCGTCATGAACTGGCCCCTGGAGCGCACCACCATCGGAAGATGATCGGGGATCATCTTCGCGTATTTATCGACGACCCATTTTGTGAAACGGCGTAGCGCCTTGGCTTTCAGCCCCTCGGTGAGCGGATAGATGGGTACCAGGATGCCGGTGTTCAGCAGGTCGCCCTGATCGGGCAGCTCGTGGCTGCGCACGGAGAAGTCGACTTTATTGCCAAAGCGCTGTTTGATGCCGGTCACGACGAGGATGTCTCCTTTGGCGGCCAGCAACTGCTTCTGGAGATAGGGCTGGTTGAACCAGGAAACATTGAGTTTGCCGGTCTCGTCGCCGATAGTGGCAACGGTGCGTGAGCGCGCACCGCCGGTGCGGTTGGTCTTCACATCCCAGATCATGCCCTTGGTCGTGACTAATTCACCAAAGGGGATGTCGGCGATCTTTTCGAGTTTGCTGTAATCGCGGTGATCGCGCGGGAAATAGAAGAGCAGCTCACGCACATTACGCACGCCTATGCTGCGCAGGCGCGTGGCGACCGTCGGCCCCACCCCTGGTACGGCGGTAATGTCGGCACTCAGCAACGTAAGCGCGGTATGCCCCGCCGACATTCCAGCCTCCAGAGGCACCGGGTTCTGCTGAACAGGCGGCGTGGGAGCACTGGAGGCAGCGGCGGAAACTTTGTCGTTGGATTTGCTCTCAGGAGGCGCGCTGATTGTTCGCGACGCAGCGGCGGAAACCTTGCCAGCGGTCTTGCTCTCAAGAGGTGCGCCGGCAGTTCTGCTGGGAGCAGGGCGCGCCAGCTCTGCTTTATGGTCAGTGCTATCCACGCGCGCAGGTTTCGTGGGCATAGCCGTTACGGGCTGAGGCCTGGCTTCACGCCCCTCGCCCTCCAGTTCCTTGAGGAGAGCGAGGGCGGCGCGCAGGTTGGCGGCGCGCTGCAAGGGGTCCTGGCGGCGATAGCCCTCGAAGTACTCGGCGAAATGATAAATGGGCCGCAGGTCCAGCCCGGCGCTCTTACAGAAGGTGCTGACCTCTTCCGCCCAGCGTGCCACGAACATCTCCAACCCGCCCGGCTTGACCGTCTGATCCTGGTGGTTGGTACGCTGCTCGTGTTGTAGGACTTTGCGCGCGCGCTCAACGTACGGCGTGAGCGGGCTCGTGGCTTGATTCTGCATATGTTGTGACTGCTACCATCCCTGCATGGACCTTTTTTTCACTGCCATCATACTATAGTGGTAGGATCAGAAGGTGTCAAGTGAACCGCATTTTTCTCTCCTATGCCCCTTGCCTTTCTATATTCAATAATATATACTCAAAATAGGCATCTATACATCCTCAAAGAACTACATGGGATAGCTGTTGTAATTACCGCTTGCTAGGTTTTCGTGAAGTACGTGGAAGGGGGCAGATATGACTGAATCGGCTATCGTCTACACCGACCTTGCTCAGAGTTGTGCCGCGGGCCGTGCGCTGGGCTTGCAGATCAGGGAGGCCATGCTTGACGTTCCGGACGCGGTGATTGTTTTTGCCGCGCCTACCTATGACCAGGCCAGCCTCTTGCACTCCCTCAAACAGGCCTGTCCTTCTGCTATCCTCCTGGGTTGCTCCTCCGCTGGCGAGTTTACCAGCATGATCCAGGGGGAAGGCATGGCGTGCGCGCTTGCTCTGCATTCAACTACCATGAAGTTCAGGGCCGCTATCGGACGCGGGGTGCGTGACCACTGCCGCGATGCGGCGCAGCAGGTGCTGTCGTCCTTTCGCTGGAACGCGCCTGGCGGCTACCGCTATCGCTCCGCCCTGGTCCTGACCGATGCGCTTGCTGGCCACGCCGATGTCCTGGTCGAGCATCTCACACACTTTACCGGCGGGACCTATCAGTTTTTTGGTGGCGGCGCGGGCGACAATGCTCAGTTTATGCATACCCCGGTCTTCTACGGCACCGAAGTGGTCTCCGATGCCGTAGTGGCCCTGGAAATCCTTTCACAGAAGCCGGTAGGCATCGGGGTGTATCACGGTTGGTCCCCGGCCAGCGAGCCGATGCGCGCCACCAGGGTGAATGGCACCTGTCTGGTGCATCTCGATGATCGACCCGCCGTTGAGGCTTTCCAGGCGCATGCTCAGGCCAGCAACCAGGTATTTGATCCTGCCGCCCCCATGCCGTTTTTCCTGCACAACCTCATTGGCATTGAATGCGCGGGCTACGTGTTGCGCGTGCCCCTGGAGGTATACGCGGGCGGCTCCATTCGCTGCGCTGCTCCCATCCCACCTAACTCCAGGGTGTACATCATGAATGCGACGCCGTCCTCTCCAATCGAGGCAGCCGAGCGGGCGGCACAGGCGGCGCAGCGCAATCTATTTGGCGCTCAACCCGCGCTCGCTATCTTTTTTGATTGTGTCGCGACCCGCCTCAGGATGGGCAAACAGTTTGGTAATGAATTGGAGGCCCTGCGCCAGACCCTTGGGCCTATCCGCTATATCGGCTGCAATTCGCATGGTCAGATCGCGCGCGCCGAAGGACAACTCAGCGGCTTCCACAACTGCACTGCCGTGGTCTGCCTGCTCCCTCAATAAGACCAGCGCATAGAGATCGGCATAGCTGTAGGGGCGACGGCTATGCCGGGCAAGCATAGTCCTACGCTTGTACCTCTTCGTTCGTTATATTCTATATACTATCAAGAACACACGGTTGAGGTATAACTTATGAAGTATAGAGAACTATGCATCGTTCTAGTGTGCCTGTTATGTATTTTGAGCGGCTGTTCGTCGCCGTCCACGAGCGGCAGCGCGCCAGGACCAACGGCGACTACCTTCATGCCAACGCCGACCCCCACGGTGCAGCCCACTCCCCTGACGGATAGCGATATCGCGCAGGCCATGGTGAACACGATGAGCCTGGATCAGAAGCTGGGGCAGATGGTGATTGTCGAGTTCTATGGCCCGGCTTCCAATGCTGACCTCACGCAGATGATCCAGGCCAGCCAGATCGGCGGTGTGCTCATCGAGAACAAGAACGGCAACGCGCAGACGCGCAGTCAGCTTGTCGCGCTCAACCAGAGCATGCAGAGCCAGGCACATATCCCACTTTTTATTTCGACCGACTTCGAGGGCGGGCTGGTCAACGAGTTGCGCCGCATCACGGGCGAGCGGATCTCGGAGTCCGCCATTGGCGCGACGCGCGATCCACAGGTGGCCTACAACGCCGGACACAACGCAGCGGCCGCCCTGACGGCTTTGGGGCTCAACGTGAACTTCATGCCGATCGTCGATGTGCTGACAAACCCGAACAATCCTGGTCTGCCTATGCGCACGTTTGGCTCTACCCCGGCGTTGGTGACGGACATGGGCCGCGCCTATTTGAAGGGGCTAACCGACGGCGGGGTGGTTGGCTGCCTGAAACACTTTCCCGGCCTGGGCAGCGCCAATCTTGATCCCCATCGTTCGTTGCCCTACATGAATCGCAGCCTGGCCACTTTGAACGCGGTTGACCTGGCGCCCTATCGCACGCTGATCGCGGAAGGTATCGTGCCGATGGTGATGGTGACGCACATTCTCAATCCACAGCTTGACCCGAAGCTACCCACCTCGCTATCGCCCAACGTGGTCACGAAGCTGTTGCGCGATCAACTCAACTTCAAAGGTGTCATTATCAGCGATACGTTGTGGATGGGCGGTATCAGCAACACATACACTCTGTCGCAGGCGGCGGTGCTGGCCGTCAAAGCCGGCACCGATCTACTGCTGGGTCCGCGCGGTCTGCACGAGACGCAGACTATGCTGGCCGGGCTACGCCAGGCTGTACAGAGTGGCGAGATCGCGCTGGACCAGATCAATGCTTCCGTCCAGCGCATCCTGGAACTGAAACTGCGTTACAAGATCATCTCGCGCACTACAGCCTTGCAATTGCTAGGCAATGCGAGCGTGCCACACAATATCGCCTGCCCATGTGCCGGGCCAAAGGAAGGTGCGTACAGGAGAAGGTAGTCAGACGCCCTCATCCGCGTAGGGGCGCCGCTGGCCTGCGTCCTACGCGAGGAGGGGCCGCACCCCTACCCCTGGCCTACGCAGGTTCAACCCGCAGCAACGCATCGCCTTTTTGCACAACGTTGCCGTTGACTGCGATGACCTCGGTTACACAGCCCCCGACTTCAGCCTGGATCTCGTTGAACACCTTCATCGCCTCGATCAGCGCGACCACCTGCCCGACCTGGACGATATCGCCGAGGGAGACAAATGGCGGCTCCGCCGGCGAGGGAGACGAATAGAAGACGCCGGTGATCGGTGTCATGATGGGCAGACTGTGATCTTCCTTTGCCATGCGAGCGCCAGAACCAGAGGCCAGCGTCATCCCCACCTGGCCGAGTTGCTGGGTAGGGACCGTAACCAGCACCATGCCGGGCTGGCGCCGGATGATGATCTCGGTATCGCCCTCGGTCAATTCCAACTCGCCAATGGAACTGCCCTCAAGCACGTTGATGATCTCTTCAACGCGTGCTAACCATGGCGCCTTCTGCTCGTGTGTGTCCATACGATTTCACTCTTAACATTATTTTATTTTACGGCTCGTAGCGCTTGAAAATCACGCAGGCGTTGTGACCACCAAAGCCCATCGAGTTCGACATCGCCACGTTTACGGTCGTATGGCGCGCCTCATTGGGCACGTAATCCAGGTCGCAGTCGGGATCGGGATGATGCAGGTTGATGGTTGGCGGGATCGTACCCGTCAGGATCGCCATAATAGAGATAACGGACTCTACCGCGCCGGCCGCGCCCAGCGTGTGCCCGGTCATCGATTTGGTGGAACTGATGGCTAGTTTATAGGCGTGCTCGCCGAAGCAGGCCTTGATGGCCTTCGTCTCCGTAGAGTCGTTGAAGGCTGTCGAGGTGCCATGCGCGTTGAGGTAGTCCACCTGGTCGGGACGCAAGTTGGCTTTTTGGAGCGCGCGGCGCATTGCACGCACCAGACCCTCGCCGCCAGGAGCCGGCTCGGTGATATGGTGGGCATCGCCGGTTGCCGCGTAGCCGACCATCTCGGCCAGGATGGTAGCGCCGCGCGCCCTGGCGAACTCTTCGTCTTCTAGCAGGAGTATGCCGGCGCCCTCACCCATCACAAAACCGTCGCGCGTGGCATCGAAGGGACGGCTAGCCCCTTTGGGATCGTCGTTGCGGCGCGAGAGGGCGTGCATGTTATCGAAGGCCGCCATGGCGATGGGGGTAATGCCGCGCTCGGCCCCGCCCGTGATCATAGCTTTGGCGTCGCCGCGGCGGATAGTCTCCCAGGCCTCTCCAACCGTGTTGGCGCTGGTGGCGCAGGCGGAGACGGCCGCCCAGTTCGGTCCTTTGGCTCCCGTCATAATCGAGACCAGGCCGGGGGCGCCATCGATAATCATCATATTGATGAAGAACGGGCTGATGCGGTCCGGCCCCTTCTCAAAAAGCACCTTGAACTGATCGTGCAGGGTGATCAGGCCGCCGATGCCGCTGCCGATATACACGCCAACATCGTCGGCATTCTCGTCGGTAATCTGCAAGTTCGCCTGCTTCAAGGCCTGCATGCTAGCGCCGATGGCGATATGCTCGTAGGGGTCGGCGCGGCGCGTCTCCTTGCGGTCCATGTAGAGCGACGAATCGAACTCCCTGACCTGGCCGCCGAAGTGGACGCGAAACTGGCTTGTATCGTAGCTGGTAATCTCATCGATACCGGACTTGCCCTGGCAGAGTGCCTCCCAGGATGACGCGAGGTCGTTCCCCAGGGAGGTAATCAGCCCTAAACCGGTTACAACTACACGAGACATAACGTCACCTCCTATTAAATCCCTAGCGCGGCGGCCTCTTCCTGGATGAAACGTGTGTACGTATCGCCCCGGAGAAAGCCCTCATGTTTCAGCAGACGTTGATGGAATGGGATCGTGGTCGGCAGGCCCTCGATAACGAATTCATCAAGTGCGCGTTGCATACGTGCGATGGCGGCATCGCGGTTCTCAGCCCACACAATGAGCTTTGCCAGCAGGGAATCGTAGTGGGGCGGGACCTCGTAGCCAGCATAGAGATGGCTATCGACGCGCACGCCCGGCCCGCCTGGAGGCAGATAGCGCTCGACGGTCCCTGTTTGCGGGCGGAAATCCTGGTCCGCGTCCTCCGCTGTGATCCTGCACTCTATGGCATGGCCATGGAAGCGGATCTCTTCCTGCTGGAGGTGTAGGGGCATACCGGCGGCGATGCGGATCTGCTCCTTCACCAGGTCGGTGCTGGTGACCAGCTCCGTCACCGGATGCTCTACCTGCAAACGCGTGTTCATCTCCATAAAATAATAGCGGTCCTGCTCGTCAACCAGGAACTCCAGCGTGCCGGCGTTGCGATATCCGACCTCGCACACCGCCCGGATGGCCTTCGCGCCCATCTCCTGGCGCAATTCCGACGACAGGTGGGGGCTAGGCGACTCTTCGAGCAGCTTCTGATTGCGCCGCTGGCATGAGCAGTTGCGCTCGCCAAGGTGGACGCCATGTCCATAGTTATCGACGAGCACCTGGATCTCGATGTGGCGCGCGCGCGCCAGGTAGCGTTCGAGATAGATGCCGTCATCGCGGAACGCTTCACGGGCCTCGTTCTGCGCCAGGGTAAAGGCACGCTCGAACTCATCCGCGCGCTTGACCAGGCGGATGCCGCGCCCGCCACCTCCGGCCGCCGCTTTGAGCATCAGCGGAAAGCCCACATCGCTCGTTGCCTCGCGGGCCTCGGCCATCGTGCGCAGGATATGCGTCCCCGGCAGCATAGGTAGGCCGCCGGCCGCCATGGCCTCTCGCGCCGATACCTTGTCTCCCATAATTGCCATGACCGCTGCCGAGGGGCCAATAAATGTCAGGCGCACATCGGCGCAGATCTCGGCGAAGCTGGTGTTCTCGGAGAGAAAACCATAGCCGGGATGGATAGCATCCGCGCCTGAGATGAGCGCGGCGCTGATAATGTTCGGAATGTTCAGGTAACTCTTCCCGCTCGGCCCTGGCCCGATGCAAATGCGCTCATCGGCCAGGCGCACAGGAAGCGAGTCACGGTCCGCCTCCGAATGAGCTACGATGCTGCGAATGCCCATTTCGCGGCAGGCCCGAATAATGCGTAGCGCAATTTCACCACGGTTGGCGATCAATATCTTACGAAACATACTCATGAATGAAGCATCCTGGCCTCACGCAATTCCTCTCGCAATAATCCCCCACTGCCTGCAAGGGCAGTGTAGGCTATTATACCATGCCTGTCGCGTATGCGGCTAGGGAGGGATGCACGTTAAAAAATTTGTGAGGTCCCTACGACGAACGGCGCGTATCAACTTTCATTGAGAAGAATCGCCGCTCATAAACGTAGTACATAAAAAGGGCTATCCGCGACCCTCTATCGAATGCTTTATTGTGCCACTATTTTTGCACTACTTTTCATCTTACTGCGTTTTGTTAGATAATACAGAATATCCAGCGGAGACATAGCGTATGGAAATGGGGAGAGTTGGTATCTCCTCAAGCTGGTCGTTACCCGCTAGCCAGGAAGAACAGTGTACACCGGTCATTGGAGAGAGAGAACAACAGATCTCCTTTGATGCGCTGTACCAGCGGTACTATCCGCGTGTGCTGGCATTCTTACGTTTTCGCACCGGCATGTTTGATGTAGCAGAGGATCTGACATCGATAGTATTTGAGCGTGCCCTGCTACACATGGCGGATTTGCAGGCGTTGGATGCCGCCGGCGCGTGGCTCTTTCGCGTGGCCCGCAACTGCGCCACGGATTATTTCCGCCGGCGCCAGGCGGAAGTGTCGCTCGATCTGCTGATCGACGTGGATCATCCGTGGGTCAACTCGCCGGAAGAGGCAGTCCTGGCTCATGAGGAGCAAGCTATTTTATTGAAGCATCTCGATGGTTTATCTGAGCGCGAGCGTGAAATAATCGGCTTGAAGTTTGTCGCACACTTGCGCAACAGGGAGATCGCGCGGGTGCTGCATATTCCTGAGGGAACAGTCAGTTCAACTCTTTATCGCGCCCTTGGCCGGCTGCGCGATGCGTTGCGGAGGGAGAGAGGTAATGAGATACAATCGTGATGGTTACGACGATGCGTGGCTGGACCGATTGGATGCGCTAGTGGAAGGGGGCGACGTACCATCACCTACCGACGATGAATTGCTGCACGTGGCGGGGCAGCTTATAAACGTGCTCGCTCCGTTGAACGAACTGGACGACGCTGCCGAAGACCGGCGTCAGCGCCTGGGCATACACCTGCACGCCAGATTGCTGACCGCTCCCCCGGCCAGGCGTCGCCGCCGCTGGCAGCAGGTCTTCACGATGGTGGCGGCGGTGCTCATCTTCCTGATCCTGGGTCCCGGCATTATGTTTGAGTTAAATCCCTCAGCCTTGAACGATGCCTGGCAGGGTTTCTGGCGCCTTCCTGGCGATGCGCCCACCAGCACAAATACCTTTACGCCTATCCCCAATGATGTGCAAATACTTGATGGCGGCCCTTATCGGATCTTGCTCCCCAATCAACTCGGTGCGACGAGCACGGCGCTGCCTGGCTTATACCAGGCGGACTACCTGGTTGATAACTACTATCATGTGTATCTCCTGGTGCAAGCGACTGATCAGGTAGAGGCGAGAGCGCCGACGCCCCCTGGCCTGCACGCTGCCTATGTGGGCAAGACCAGGATGTGGCTGGATCGCACAGACGCCGGACAGAACATCATCGAATGGTTTGAAAACGACAAGGGTGCGCTGTGGGCCGATTGCCGCGCGGCCAGCGATCTAGGCATTGACCAGTTGCTGGTATTTGTAAGCACCATACGCTGTGGCCAGCTTTTGCTCCACCCCCCCTCCGCGTAGGGCTTCGGCCTGCCGCATCCGTGTGAGACCTCGCTCGCCTTTCATAGCTGGGCGATGGATCACGCGGGGCGGCCTTCTGAAGAAAACCACATGCATGCTTCTCAGCAATGCTTTAAGCCTGGAGCCGCATTAACTTGGCAGCATCTGTTCTTGATCCGGCACAGCAGGAAGCGCGAACAGTGGAGGATGAAACCCTGGCAAGGTCTTCCAGAGGAGGTGACCATCGCTGCCGGATAAAGCAAAGAAACCCTGGGGAGAGGTGACGAAGACGATGCCATTTGCCCCTACAATAGTCACATCGTTTGTTACGTTTACTGTATTTCCGCCCGGGTGCGTCCAGTGCCAGAGAGGTGCGCCAGTGCGCGCCTGAAGGGCATCAATCTGCCAGCGATTATTCGTTGTAAGTTGCATGTAGTAAATGTTGTCATTCATGGTCAGCAGGGGGTATAAGATAGACACATCGTTTGCTTCCTGAGTACACCATACCTCTGTGCCATCGCCTATACGTAGCGCACAGGTCTGATCGTGCATTACCTCCTGCCTGACTGTTTGCTTAGTGACATAGAGGGCGTCGGCAGAATAGCCATGCTGATATAGCGTACTTTGCGAAGAAGAGCGTATATGGATCTCTTTGAGAAACTTACCGCTTTGCACATTTAAGGTAGTAATTACCCAATCAAAGCCGTTCAGCATATTGACGGCATACATGACATTGCCGGAAAAGATAAGCGTGTCCACTTCAGCTATTGCGCCGGATGTCCAGAGACGTTTACCGGTGTCGAACTGAAATGCTTCCATACCGTGATTGATCCGGATATACATCACGTTATTCCGCTCTGCGACCATCGGATGGGACCAGATCGAATTGGGGGCGTAGCGCCACAGCAGGGAACCATCTGTCGTCCTGACCACATCCATCGATCCATCGCCTTCACCGCCACTGATGGCGATGGCATTCCCGTCCACTACGATGATAGAAAATCCCGATAACTGAGGAAAATTCCTCTTCCACAGCAATTTGCCATCGCTCAGCCTGAGTTTGTACAGGTCATTCCCGTTTACGCCAGGCAATGTGGCCACATACACCGCCCCGCTCTGCTGCACCATCGTGTCAACTTCCGATTCACCTGCTTTGTACCGCCAGAGAACAGCGCCATCCTTGGAGCGCAGCCCATAAATCATTCCCCGGCTGTCAGCAACGACGACCATAAAACCCTTCCCCTTATTCTGCGTGCCCGGCCCAATACCTGTGTGGCCTGGAGAACCGGGACGATGCGCCAGCAGCAGCGCGAAACTGCCCACCAGTGCGCCAACGACCAGCACTGCCACCATCGTCTGTAACACAGCCACCAGGTGAGAACGTTTCCTGGCCTTCGCAAAAATTGGCTCATCACGGGTAGAAGAAGTCATGGGACCAATATCACTCGCCATAGCATTCTCTATCCTTTCCCTATTCGCATGATTACGCTCAGGCAGCACATATCTATCTTCAACGACCAGCTCAGACGCTTCCGCCAGGGAAGCATCGTGCAATTCGAGGATCATCCGCTCCAGGACTGCATCTTGCTCAGCCTTTTGCAGCACGCGTGCCAGGGTCTCCGCGTCTCCCTGTTCTAAGGCGATGGTGTAGGCATAGAGAGCCTGCATGCGTGCTGCAAAAGGCTGAGCAAACCGCTCACTCATGGGCGTCTCCTTTCCACGTTTGTGCCTGTCCTGCAACCCAGGCGGCGCGAAGGCGTACGAGCGCACGGTGTAAGCGCACCCGCGCGGCACCCGTGGTTACTCCGAGGCGTTGCGCCAGCGCCTCGCGTCCAAAATCTTCCAGAAATGCCAGTCGCAGCACCTGCTGATCCTCCTCAGAAACAAGCGAAAGCAACGTCGCGACCTGTTCATCAGATACCACAAGCTCTTCCGGCCCGGCCTGGGTCGCTGGATTGATCCTATCCAGCAGTTCGTCCTCGCTCATCGGCTCCGCAAACAGCCGGGAGAGCTGGTTGAACGAAAATTCGCGCTGGCCATGTTTCGCCGCTTGCGCTTTCTTATGCCGAATAATATTGAGAGCGATACCCAGCAGCCACGCAGTCACCTGCCTCTCAGGATCGAAGTGATCGGCATGAGCGAGCGCCTCGACAAAGGCCTCCTGCAAGATGTCCTGCGCAATCGAACTCCCCTTGTCCGCCGATGCAAGGCCCATGTTCTGTACATACGAACAGATAATGCCGCTCAGCGACCTCAACCGACCTTCGTCGAAGGCCAGCAACTGGTTTCGCACGGAGGTCACAGGTTTTGCCGTATCGCGAGTGGAGGCCGCTTCGCGATCATCCTGCACGTTTCTTTGCTCCCGGTATATATTTTTGTATGCATGTGCCGCTGTAGTATATTGGCTTTTGACAGGGAAAACGTTACAGACGCTTTACAAGCGTCCCCTCACGTCTGCTCTCCGGTGAACGTGGCTTGACTGGGGAATCAACCCTGGCCGCTATCCTAATTAGCAGCCGGAACTCGCCTCTCTTAGCAAGGGTGATAGCTGCAAAAGGAACGTCAGATGCCTGGGAAATAATCCAGGTGGAAATGGTCCTGAAGATTAGGAATCGTTGGCATATCTCCCCTACGGTACAGACAGGCCACGTAGCCGCATGGCCTCCGCCTCCGCCTCCCGCGCATCCTTCCGCCGGCGCAGCCGTTTAAGCGCGTCGGCTTTGCGCTGCCAGGGATCGGGGTCGTGCGAGTCGAGGCGAATGGCCTCTTCGGCGGCGTGCAGCGCCTCCTCGTAGCGTTCCAACTGGTGGTAGAGCAGGGCTTTATTGTGCCAGGCGGTGGGCATGCGCGGGTTCAAGCGCAGGGCACGATCATAGGCATCAAGCGCCTGTATGTATCTCCCCAGTCGATACAAGGTATTGCCTTTGCCGTTCCAGGCCTGCGCGAAAGTGGGGTTGATCTTCAGAGCGTTGTCGTAGGCACTGAGCGCCTCAGAATAGCGTTGCAGGTGGTATAACATGGCGGCTTTGCCCTGCCAGGCCAGCGCGTGGTGAGGATCGATCGCCAGCGCCCGGTTATAGGACTCCAGGGCGCGCTGGCGATCGCCCAGTTCATCGAGGACATTGCCGCGCCTCGTCCAGGCTTTGACAAAGTTCGCATCGACCTTGATGGCCTGGTCAAAGAGCGTGAGCGCCGGCCTCAGTTTGCGCTGCGCGTAGAGCGCCTGCCCCATGCCATAGCAGGCGGGCGCGTAGCCTTTATCCAGGCTCCTGGCGCGGTCAAAAGCGGTGTACGCCTCCGGGTAGCGGCGCATATCGTAGAGCACCGAGCCCTTGCCATTCCAGGCGGGAACGAGCGCAGGATTGTAGCGGCCGGCCTGTTCATAGGCATCCAGCGCCTCCGGCAACTTGCCCAATTCATGCAACATATTGCCCTTGCCATTCCACGATGACGCCATGGTGCGATCATGCCTGAGTGCCTGCTCAAAAGCATCCAGGGCCAGGTGCGTCTTGCCCTGCTGGCTGAGCACCAGCCCCTTGTTGTTCCAGGCCTGAGCCATGCGTGGGTCATAATGCAGCGCATTATCAAAGGCGGTAATCGCTTCATCTGGACGTTTCAACGAACTGAGGACCGCCCCCTTACCATTCCAGGCGGCGGCGTTGCGCGCGTCCAGTTGCAGGGCGTGATTGAAGGCATCCAGGGCTTCATGATAGCGGTGGAGGGCGCTCAGGGCCGTGCCTTTGCCATTCCAGGAGACCACCAGCGCCGGGTTCAGGCCCAGGGCATAATTGAAGGCGTCCAGGGCCTCCTTGTGGCGCGCGCGCAGGCCCTG
>JBDTHH010000677.1:0-3405 GCA_039937055.1 Ktedonobacteraceae bacterium
ATTTATCGCGCCTGGCAAGCCAGTCGACAATGTAGCCAGGCGCGATAAATCGCGCAGCTACGAAGGGTGAGCGACTTATGCGTGGCCCTGAACCTGAACTATGCGCAACTTACAATTGTAGTTGCACTATGGTATAATTAAGATGTGTAAGAGAGCGCGTGTAACCAGTGAAGGGAGAACCCAGTGTCATATCCGACTGACAACTCCTCTTCCGACTCCCATAAGCAGGTCGCTGAGGCATACCTGGAAGTCATTGAGCTGATCGATCGCCGGGTGACGCCTCTGCTAGGTAAGGCCACCACGCGTGTCCTGGTCCATGGTGCTGCCAGGCGGGTAGCGAATACATACCCGTTTCTGCATTTTCTCTCCAGAATGCCGTATACTGATGTTGTTCCTGCCGTTGCGCGTGAGCAATTCTCTGGCGTTTCGGTCGAGGAGCTGCGCGCCGGGTTGGACGCGTTGTTACAAGAGTGCTTCACCGGTCTGCGAGAATTGACCGGCGACCTGATCGCCTTGCCATTGCATGCCGAAGTAACACGCCAGCTTGAGCAGATGGCGCGCTAGTCAGGAAGACGGGGGAGCAGCGTGCAGTCACAAACTCCAATCTCAGAAAGCGCCTATCGCTCTCCTGAAGAACACAACGGAGATCGCTTAGCGCTCCTACTTCGTGAAATGGAGTACCTCAACACCATTGGCAAGCGCTTCGTGGCGGCCATTGATCGTTTTCAGGTCCACCGGGCGCTGCTCGCCGCGCTGCAAGATTTGTATAGCTTTTCCGCTTGCTCTATCCTCCTCAAAGGCGAGCCTTTTGAACTCTCGATAATTCCGCGCTATCCCCTGAGCGTGCCGTTCTTACAGGCCATGATTCAACGTATTGCCCGCGCCGCCAGCATCATCGATTTCCCAGCCGTTACGCCCGACGAACTGGCGGTTGCGGCCTATCTCGACGCACCCGACGAACTGGCCCTGCTTGATCCCAGCGCCTCTGTTGGCGGGTCCGAGATCGGTGACTTCCTCAATATTCCCCTGATTGTCGAGAATCGCATCATCGGCATGCTCAGCCTGTTCGATGAGCGCGAGGGAACCTTCGATACAGACCTGCTGCAACTGACAACTATGATTGCTGACTACGCGGCCGTCGCGCTGGAGAATGTACGCCTGCGCGAGCGCGAGACGGCGCTCTGGCGCGATGCCGAACTGGAGCGCCGCCGCCTGGAACTGGTCATCAGCAGCATGGCGGAGGGTCTCTTGATTACCAACGCTCACGGCGCGATTACGTCTATGAATCGCTCGGCACAACACTTGTTTGCCCAGACTGAGGTGGATCTGAAGCTGGAGCAAGAGCAGCCTCTGCGTGCGCTGGCTGCCATCAATCAGGCCGATTGGCTCCAGGAGTTTGCCTGGATCATCGATCAGGCGCTGCTCGGTCAGACCGTGACGAACCAGGAGCTGATCGTCGGCGAGAGCGGGGAGACGGTCCCGCTGACTCTGAGCATCAGCGCGGCGCCGCTCCACGATAAGAGCTTGCCACAGGCCCGGCCTATCGGCGTGGTCGCCGTCTTGAACGACATCACTACCAACAAGCAGATCGAGAAGCTGAAGGACGAGTTCGTCTCGGTCGTCTCGCACGAACTACGCACGCCGCTCACCGCTATCAAAGGCTACACCCAGCACCTCGTGCGCCGTCTTGAGCGCCGTCTGCGCGAGGTCCGTAGCACACAACACAAGAGCGCTCTGCCGGCAACCGAGCCGCCGGAGAGTTACGACTTACGCAGCCTGCATATCGTGCAGAGCCAGGCCGAACATCTGGAGCGCCTGGTCAACGACCTGCTCGACCTCTCGCGTGTGCAGTGGGGCCAGTTGCACCTGCACTATACGCTTTTCCACCTGGCAGATGTGCTTGCCGCCCATGTGCGCTCGGCCCAGGCCAGCGCCGAGCAGCACAGTATCCAGCTTGATCTCCAGGTGCAGAACAGCAAGATCGTGGCCGACGAATTGCGCGTGGGCCAGGTGATCGGCAATATCCTCGACAACGCCGTACGCTACTCGCCCCAGGGTGGCCAGGTGCTCGTGCGGCTCCAGGAACAGACAGACATCTATACCGTCAGTGTCATCGACGAGGGCATCGGCGTCAGTGCGGAGTACCTGGACCACATCTTCGAACGCTTCTACCGTGTGCGCAACGCCGCCAGCCGCCAGTACTCAGGCATCGGCCTGGGCCTCTACGTCGCCAGGGCCATTGTGGAGGGCCACGGTGGTCACATCGGCTTCTCCAGCAACCAGGGCCTCGGCAGCACCTTCTACTTCACGCTGCCGCGCGAGCCGCGCTCATAGGCTTACGTTCTGCTTTGGATGTGGAACCTGACTTGTCTCGTGTAGATGTATGGTATACTTTTCAGTCAAGATCACCGGTATGATAAGTAGAAAGGTGTGGAAGTGATGACAACTGATCCCCAGCGCGTACCCCCTCAGACAGGAGAGCGCATGAGCTTCAAGGAGTATCTTCTGCTTGATGCGCTCTTTCCTGGCATAAAATACGAATACCAAGATGGCGCAGTCCGCTTGATGTCGGGAGGTTCAAGAGAGCACGCCAGAATTGCCGGCAATATGTATGTGGAGTTGGACCTCCAGTTCCGTTCTGGCCCCTGCACTGTTTATAACTCCGATATGCGCGTCCAGGTCGCCGAGAACAAGTTCTATTTCCCCGATGTTACCGTGACCTGTAACGTGGAGGACCGCCGCAGAGGCATCAAAACCGTTCTCTCTCCGCGCCTGGTTGTCGAAGTGCTTTCCCCCACTACAGAGCAAGTCGATCGCACTGAGAAGATCAAGGCCTACCAGGGATGCCCGACCATTGTCGAAATCGCCCTGGTCAACCAGTTCACCCCTCGTGTGGAGGTCTGGCGGCGCACTGAGGAAGATCAATATACCTGGCACTATGCCCACTACGAATCCGGTACCGAGGTCGAGTTGACCAGCGTGGATGTGTGCCTCTCGATGGAGGAGATCTATCGAGGTATCGACTTCGATGACCCCCTGCCTGAAACTTAGCGGCCAGGCCGTTCGACCCGTAGGCGTGGCCTGTCTCATAGACGTGTCCGTAGGGGCTATAGCTTGCCCATTGGTTGAGACAGAATAGGGCGAGATCGCGTCACCTTCCAGGGCGCGTCAGGCCACAGGGCGCAGGCCTTGTCGGCAGGCAAGGGGCGCCGACAAGGCCTGCGCCCTGTGGATCAGAGCGAATCTCTAGAACGCTTGCAGCAGGTCGCTCGGCGTCGAATCGAAATGATCGCGCAGGTAGGAGAGGCCGAACGGTGTGAAGTGGATGGTGGCCCAGCTCGCGCGCAATACCTGGATGTTGCGCAGGATGCGCGCCTCGCCCCACAGCGGGTAGAGCAGGTCGCA
>JBDTHH010000678.1:0-3907 GCA_039937055.1 Ktedonobacteraceae bacterium
ATTGATGGTAGTAAAGAGATTGCAAAAGCCACAGCGCATTTCGCAGAACGGCACGTGGATGTAGAGCGAGAGGGTATCGCGCTGCTCGCTGACCCAGAGGTCGGCCAGGCGAAGCGGTTCAGGAAAGCGCCTGTAGGTCGTTTTGTGGGGATATGAATAGGTATAGGCCACGTATGGCGTTGTTTCGAGCATTTCTGCGAGCGCTGGCAGATGCGTCTGAGTCATAAGCTGTCTCCCTCCAATGATGCTGTTTGCCGGGACAGCACCAATTCTGTATAAGGTACAGTCCAGACGACCGGGTGAGCCAGGCGGTGCCCGCTATAGCCATCCTCTCCGTAGGCTGTGCCGTGATCGGAGCAGAGGATGGCCAGCAATGGCGCGCGCCTGCGCAGGGCCCGGAAAAGCGGCGGCAATTGCGCGTCGACGTAGACCAGCGCTGCCGCCTGCGTCTCTGGTGTATCGTGTATGGCGCCGGGCAGATAGAAATAGTTTGGCTGGTGCATTGCTGAGATATTGATGAAGAGGAAGAGACGCTGTTTCTCTGGCGTGCGCTCGATGATCTGGCAGGCCAGCCGCACCTGATGCGCGGTTGAGCAGGGATCGGTCACGCCCAGTTCTGGATGCCAATAGCTTTCCTGGAAGAGCGCAGGCAGCACCGAGCTCAGTGGTGCGGCTTTGTTAAAGAAGCCAACGCCACCGATACACACTGTGCGGTAGCCTCTGGCCGCCAGCCCGCTCACAATATCAGGTGCATCGAAAACGTATGTCTGCTCCGTAGTTGTCTCACTTCCTGGAAAACGCGCCGCAAAGAGACGTGGGTGTATTCCCGGTTCCACCGGTGTTGGAAGGAAGCCGGCAAAGAATGCCTGATGTGCCGCGTAGGTAAAACTAGCGGGTGAGTGGCGTGCTTCCCATCCGTCCGGCGCGAGGAGGCTTGCCAGGAAAGGCGTACTTCCTGCGCGCCACGCGTCCTGAGCCACATCGTAGCGCAGCGTATCCAGTGTAACAAATAAGATATCGTGTGTGCCGATTATTTCCCGCATACTAATCATGGTTCACATCTCTCTTCATTAGCACTGCTTCATTGTTCGTACGCCGTAGAAGAGCTAGCACCTCGGTCGTATAGGTATCATGTCCATTGTGCAGCAGGCCCGGAAGGAGATCCCCAAACGCGTTCATCTCTACAATAGCGTGCCGCCGCATATCTGCCGTGAAGAGGAGATCGATACCGGTATACAGGCTGCTAAAGAGTCGTGCCGCACGTTGGCAATCCGCCAGGGCACGTGTCCAGACCGTCTCGCCAAGCCGCTCACGTATTTTCTCTGTGTTCTCGCGATCATTCAGCAGATGCAGGTTGGTGAGTGGGCTGTGGCTCAAGCGTGCGATGCTGTGGTGTGCCTGACCCTCGATGGTAAGTACGCGCACATCGAAGGTTTTATTCGCGTAGCCGGCCTTGGGTATCCACTGCTCCACCTGCACCCTTTGCTCGCAGAGCGCGTTGATCAGTTTGCTTATCACACCGGGCTGTTCGTACACCTGGATCGTGCGTGAATTATAGAGCCGCGTGCCATTGACACTGTCAACCATCTGTACCGTTGTAATCGCCTGCTGGCGCGCGCCCTGGCAGCGATAGGCCACCACACCTGAAGCGCTTGAGCCATGGGCCAGTTTTACAAAGACCTGTGAGCAGTGCTTTTGTTGCATGCGCGTCCGTAGCTCCTCATACGAATACACCGGTCCCAGGCTGGCGGGCACCGCGATGCCCTGCTCGCTCAAGAGAGCGTGACAGGCACGTTTATCAAACATCAGTTGGATATCTGCGGGCAGGTTGAACAGGTGAGCAGGCGCAACCTGCCTGGCAATCAACGCCAGCACTGTGCAGTAGCCAAGATACCACTGACGCGAGGGCAGAATGCGCCCTTTCTCAAAGCTCAGCAACTCAATAGTTCGACGCGAGAGGCGGGGATATACCCCGGCTCCCTCAGGCTCCTCGCTCTCGGCTCCCAGAGCCAGCAGAGCCTGTTCGACCTCAAAGTTGCGTCCCGGCGACTCAATGCGTACCACTGTGTCAGGTGTGAGCACATCGGCCAGCACGACACGACCGCTGATCACGTCAAGGTAATCTACCAACCGCGCCTGTGGCAGGTCGAGTTTCGCCAGAGCTTGCTGGAAAAGCGCGACGCGTTTATCGCCGGAATTGCCGATCACCACCAGTTCGAGCAGGCGCTTATTCTCCAAGAGAGACATACAAATCGGTTCCCCAACTCTCCTCATGAATTTCTTGCCGCCCACTGGCATCCACGGCAATCCCAAGCTGTTCTAACTTCTTGACCATCTCTTCTGAGCAATAGTGATAATGGAGATCAAGCTTTTTGAGCTTGAGGATTGCCAGGCTATGCAAGAGTGCCTCCGCGCCCACGTCAGTCAAGGTACCAAGCGAAAGATCAAGCGTCTCAATGCGTTCCACAATGGGGGCATAGGCGAATACCGAGGCAATCTCGTTGGTGATGGCGCTGTTGCGCAGACCAAGGTAACGCAGCCCGGGAAAGAGCGGTTTTCTGAGCAGGGGAGCGAAATCTTCGATTGTGGTATTGCCTCCATAGTCAGGAGTGCCGAGCCAGAGTTCCAGGGACTCGAGTGCGGGTAGATCTGAGCGTTGAATATCATGGACGACTTCACGAGGGAGACCGCCTGCCTCGATAACCAGCGTGCGCAAATGGTCGTGTTGAATACTGCCCAGACGCAAATGATTCCCGCCACGCACACCAAAATACTCTAGCTCGGGATAGGCATTGAAGAGCGGTGAAACATTGGTCTGCTCAATCCAGGAGACCTCATTCTCTTCAGAGATGATGTCGCCCATAAAGAGCGTTCTGAGCTTTGGTAACTTCTCACGAGCTGCGACTAACGCCTCGACGACCGCAATGGATTCCTGCTCTTCCATCACTTCCCTGCTCCACATCCCTACCACCAGTCCGCTGAGTTCGCTCACCGCCGGGTCTTGCAAAAAGACAGTGAATCTGTCGCTCCATGGTTCTGCTCCATCGTACTCTACACGAATGCGGTAAATGGCGTGTGCGGGGTCCAGGAGACCCTCATCCGGGTTCCAATCAACGACCTTTTTACCCGCCAGCTCGCTCAGGTTCTCCTGTCGTTCCAGCATTAGCTTTCCTCCCACGTTTTATTTGCGGTTGTCTTTGTCAGATCATAGCATAGAGTCAGGTGTGCTGAGAATGACGAAAATATCTCTGCCTGCCTGGTTATTTCTACTGCACGAGAACGTATTAGTTATCTCTCAGTTCTTGTTGGGTGCGAGGAAAATGGAAAAGCTAGCTGGGCAATCGATCTCAAGGGGCTTTCTTTCTGTACAGGCGTCCCATGTAGCCAGCACGCCAGAAAGATTTTCCCTGAGACATCACGTTGCGCCACCATGCACAGCAGGCTGTCGTTTCACTCGCCATGCGAGCCATATTAAAGCAAGCAGAAAAATCAGGCCGAATAGCGTCTGACCTGTCGTGATTTTCCTGGCAGAGGTAGCGCCGAACTCAATGAGCGGCGAGAGCAGGATGAAGAAGCAGAGCACACCAGAAGTTAACGCTACTCGTTGTGAGAGACCCCAGCCCGCCCGTCTTGACCAACGAGCGACCCAACGGCCCGCCAGGACCACGAGAGCAACCATCGCGGCTATGAGCACGATGGAGAAGGCGATGAGATAAGGTGCAGCCCACAATAAGAAGAAGAAAGCACATGTCGCTACAAAGGCCACTACTCTCAACTTCCAGGGACCAGGAACAGCAGAAGAAGGTGCAACAGCGGGCAGCTTTGGAGAGAGATGGAGCCCCCACCAGACGAACGCCATGGCCAGGAATACTGCTCCCAGGTACATCAGAGGCGGATGCGAGTAGCC
>JBDTHH010000679.1:0-5901 GCA_039937055.1 Ktedonobacteraceae bacterium
GAGTGAACTGATCAGCCTCCTGGAAAGCTACAATCGCGCCCAGGACGGGACGCTCGTTCTGCCCTCTGAGTACCTGGAAGCCGTCGCGATCAGACGCTAAGCCGGGTCTCAAAGCTGGCTTTACGAAAATATCCACAATCTCTATAAAAAAACAACTAGAAAACTAAGGAAACTATGGCTGAGACACTGAAATTAATGGCGATCCTGGCTCACCCCGATGATGAATCGCTGGGCTTCGGCGGCATTCTGGCAAAATCCGCTGCCGAAAATATCGAAACCACGCTCGTGACCGCTACTCTGGGTGAACGTGGCTGGACCGGCGACGAACGTGAGTACCCTGGCCTGGAAACTCTGGGCAAGATTCGTGAGGCTGAATTGCGAGCGGCCGCCCGGGTCCTGGGTATCCATAACATCAATCTTCTGGGATACATCGATGGCGATCTGGATCAGGCCCCCCCGTCCGAGGTTGTAGCTAAGATCGTTGAACATCTGCGCCGCGTTCGGCCTCATGTCGTTGTCACCTTTGGTCCTGACGGCTGCTACGGGCATCCAGATCACATCGCCATTTCACAATTTACAACCGCTGCCATCGTTGAAGCGGCCAACTCCAACTCTCAATACGCTCAGGGTCTGGCGTCCCACAGTGTCGCCAAACTCTATCATATGGCGCCAGATGCAGACTTTTTCAAGTCCTATCAATTCGTCTTTGGTGATCTGGTTATGCATATCGACAACGCTGAACGCCGCGCGGTCGCCTGGCCCGACTGGCAGATTACAACGCGGATCGATGCCGTCAGCCACTGGCGTATCGTTTGGAATGCCGTACGTTGTCATCAAACGCAAATTCCCCCCTCCCATCTCCTTGAGCGCTTATCGGAGGAGCAGCACAGGGTGATGTGGGGGTTCCCAACCTATTATCGCGTCTTCAGTCTTGTCAATGGTGGCCGCCATATCGAGACAGATGTGTTTGAGGGACTACGGTTTTAGAAAAGGCAAAGGTTCATCTTACTATGGATAAAACACACGCGCTCAAATATCGCCTCGCGCCGCTCGAAATGAGCCCCAGCGAATTTCGCAAAGCTGGCTATCGCGTAATCGACCAGATTGCTGAAGGGCTTTGCACTCTCCCGGAGAAACCCGTCACCAGGGACGAATCCCCCGCGACGCTTCGAGCCTTGCTGGGCTCTTCTCCGCTCCCTGAGCAAGGACGTGACGCCAGCTCCTTGCTCGATGAAGCCGTTGAGCTCTTGTTTGAGCATTCATTGTTCAATGGTCATCCTCGCTTTATGGGATTCGTCACATCCTCTGCCGCTCCCATCGGAGCGCTCGGGGATGCCCTGGCTGCTGCGGTGAACCCCAATGTCGGCCTTTCACAGCTCGCCCCGATCGCGACCGAAATCGAGGCCCAGGTGGTACGCTGGATTGCCGAGCTGATTGGTTACTCACCAGACTGCGGCGGCCTGCTTGTCAGCGGTGGTAATATGGCCAATTTTGTTGGTTTCCTGTCCGCCCGTAAGGCCAAAGCCTCCTGGGATGTGCGCACGAACGGCGTAAATACTCAGAACGGCCGCCTCCTTATGTACGCCTCAGGCGAAACCCATACGTGGCTTCAAAAGGCTGCTGATATGTTTGGCCTGGGAACAGATGCCATCCGCTGGATCGCCGTCGATCAAACGCTTCGCATGGATACAGGTGCCTTGCGCGCCCAGATTCAGGCGGATCTCAGAGCTGGTGACCTGCCATTCCTGGTCATCGGGTCGGCTGGCACCGTCAGCACCGGCGCTGTTGATCCTCTGCCCGAACTAGCTGCTATCAGCCGGGAATATGGACTCTGGTTCCATGTTGATGGCGCCTATGGCGGCCTGGCAGCTCTCCTTCTGGACAGCCCTGAGTGTGAGGTACCAGCAGATCTCCAGGGCATCCGCGAGGCCGACTCGGTGGCCGTGGACCCCCACAAGTGGCTCTATGCCCCGCTTGAAGCTGGATGCACGTTGGTCCGTGACCCCGCCCTCCTGCGCGATGCCTTCAGCTTCCATCCACCGTACTATCATCTTGATGAAGGCCAGACGGCCGAGATCAACTACTATGAGTACGGCATGCAAAACTCCCGAGGCTTTCGAGCTTTGAAAGTCTGGCTGGCACTACGCCAGGCTGGACGCGCAGGCTATGTCGAAATGCTCTCCGCTGACATTCACCTGGCGCAAGAACTATACCGCCTTGTGGAGCTGCACCCCGAACTCCAGGCCTTTACCCGCAGCTTGAGCATTACGACCTTTCGGTATGTCCCGTCCGATCTTGTCCCTGGCTCTCAGGAGGTTGAGCAGTACTTGAATACCTTAAACTCCGAGCTTTTGACTCGACTGCAGAAGAGCGGTGAAGTCTTCCTCTCCAATGCGGTCATTGGCGAAACCTTTGCGTTACGTACCTGTATCGTCAACTTCCGCACCTCACTGGAAGACATTGAAGCCATCCCCGATATCATTACTCGCCTTGGCAAGGAGACAGATGCTGCCCTCCGTCCAGCCCAATGGAAAGTCAATGCCCTTTAGGAGGAAGAAGCGATGAACTCGACCACCCTGCTCCAACGCCAATTTCAAATGCTCAACGACGCCTTCCACGACATTGCTGATGACCTGACCGATATCGAATGGCTGAGACGCGCTGTGCCGGATACAAACCTGTTCGGCTTCATCCTCTGGCATCTTCCGCGCACGCAGGATGCTATAATCCATATCCTTATTCGCGGAGAAGCCAGCGTCGTCGGCGCGGAGCCCTGGATGAGTCGTGGAGGGTTGGCCACTCCCGGTATCGGCTTTGGCTCTACCCTGGCCGAGACCGATCAACTGGCCTGCTCGCTTCAAAAAACCGCTGTGCTCGAATACGCTGATGCCGTTCATCAAAGTATCCTGAGCTGGCTCAGCACGCTCTCCGCTGACGATCTCGATCTGGTCCCCAACCTGCTTGCCCATGCCGAGCAAGCAGGCGCTCCAGACCTCTATCCCGCATTACGTTCAACCGCGCTTGACCTGGAGGGCCGGCCAGTCTGGGGGCTGCTGGCCGGCACCTGCCTTTCACATCTGCGCGCCCATCTGGCAGAGCTCGATCTGCTCAAGCGCATCCTTCGCGGCCAGGTCCGTAGTAGCGAATAATCCAGCCTTGCCATGTCTCAAGAAGAGAAAAAGCAGAAGTGCCAGTTTGGCTGACGAACGCCGTTCGTCAGCCTGTAAATTTTGGAATTAAACTGGTGATTTCTTTGCAATTACTCTGGCGATAAGATATACTCAAGGAAGATGATGTTGTTGGCTCTCTTTCCGCTGCTTACGATGTTGGGTCATACTCGATCAACCCGACGAAGAGCCGTCAAGGGCGTTCCTCTTTTCCTCTTTTCCTCTTTTTGCTCTTCTTCCCTAAACTCCTTTTCTGTTCCATTGCGGATACTGTCGCCGAATTGATGTTCTGTGCTTGGGAAAACGCTCTTGTTTGCTCAGAGAGAACTTCCAGAAATCATTTGACGACAGTATCCATTGTGCTACAGACCCCGTATCCGTTCCTATTCAAGCTCGTGAACAAGGGCCGCGTGAAACTAGGTTCCCCATGCTCGTTGCCAGAGTGTCGCGCCCAGGAGCGTCACTGCCCGATGGAGCGCTTCCGGCTGCACCAGCGCGAGAGCATCCCCTGGCGTATGCAGTTTGGCTGCACCGATGCTCAAACCCAACGCTGGCAAGCCCGCTGCCATAAATTGCCGATGATCGGACGCAATATTCCCCAGAATGAGAGGTATGTCGAGCCAGCGTCCAGCCTGATCGAGTGCCTGGACAAGCGCTTCTGCCTGTGGGCCTACCTCAACCCACACAGCCTCGTTCTGGCATGCTGCACCATCAATATTGAGAAGGGACGGGGTAAGTCCCTTCTCGCTGAAGCGTTGCGCCGCCACGCGGGAGCCTTGCGCGCCCACTTCTTCAGAGTCAAAGGCGATCAACCCCAATGGGCGGCGTGGCGCTTCAGGAAGCAATTTCACCATCCGCGCCACCTCCAGCAGGACGGAGGCTGCTGCCGCGTTATCGGTTGCGCCTGGCAGCCGCAAGCCACCAGGGTCATCGCCGATGCCATCATAGTGCGCGCCAAGCAGCAGTGGCTCTCCAGCAAGTTGAGGATCGCTGCCGGGAAGCCAGGCCACGATATTCTGCCCTTCTGGCAAGGATGGACGGATCGGTGCGGCTGCCTGCACCATGGTTCCTACCAGTGTGGGAAGCAGATCAGCACGCACGGAGAGCATCGGCAGGGCAACTGGAATTCCAGCCATCACGCGTTTGACCAGATAGCCACCCGTTACGGGATACAGAGGCGCGAGGAGGCCCACTGCTCCTTGCCTGGCCAGGGGCGATGAGGGTGTAAAATATTTTGTGTAAGTGGTCAACACAAGCAAGGGATGATGAAGAAGATAGAAAGGGAAACACATGACCATTCGACGCGAACTGATTGATGAATTGCTCAAAGAATGCCCCGATCCCAAGGAACTTCTGGCTGAGGGTGGCTTGCTTAAACAACTCACCGGCGCCTTGATTGAACGGTGCCTGGAAAGCGAGATGGAAGAGCACCTGGGCTATCCCAAGCACGGGAAGCGCAGTGAAACGACGCGGAACGCACGCAATGGAGTCAGTCGCAAGACGCTGAAGGGATCCCAAGGAGAGATCACGATTGCCGTTCCACGTGATCGTGAGGCCAGCTTTGAGCCGACCCTCATCCCCAAGCACCAGACCCGGCTGGAAGGCTTTGAGGACAAGATTCTTGCCTTGTATGCTCGTGGCATGACGACCCGCGATATTCAAGCGCAGGTCCACGAGCTCTATGAAGTGGATGTCTCCCCGACCTTCATTTCCACTGTCACTGAAGCTGTGCTTGATGAGGTACGTCAGTGCCAACATCGTCCTTTGGAAGCCATCTATCCAATCGTCTCTGTCGATTGCCTGGTGGTCAAAGTTCGCGAGAATCAACGGATCATCAATCGCGCCCTCTCTCTGGCCCTGGGTGTTGACATGGACGGGCAAAAAGAGCTGCTGGGGATGTGGTTGGGACACAATGAGGGGGCCAAATTCTGGTTGTCGGTCTTCACCGAGGTACAAAACCGAGGACTCAAAGACATCTTTATCGCCTGTGTGGATGGCCTCACTGGCTTACCCGAGGCCATTGAAACGCTCTATCCCCACACGCGTGTCCAGCTCTGTATGGTGCATCTGGTGCGCAATTCACTGAAATATGTGTCATACAAGCATCGCAAGGAGGTTGCAGCGGATTTGAAACTGATCTATGCGGCTGCCACCGAAAGTGAGGCACAGCTCTATCTGGATCTCTTTGCCGAAAAATGGGATCGGCAGTACTCAAGCATCAGTAAAATGTGGAGAGGACACTGGAGCCATGTATCCCCGCTGTTTGCTTTTCCCGAGGACATTCGCAAGGTGATCTCTACCACCAATGCGATTGAGTCGGTCAATATGTCTTTACGCAAAGTGACCCGCAATCATCGCATTTTTCCCTCTGATGAAGCAGTCTACAAGGTGGTGTACTTGGCCATGCACACCATCGCTAAGAAGTGGACCATGCCCATTCGGAACTGGGTGCCTGCGCTCACCTGTTTTGCCATTGAATTCGGGGAGAGATTCCCTCAATAAATGAAAACTCATACACAAAGTACTTGACAGACTCGGAACTTCCGACTGCATATTATTCCAGTGCTTGGATATCACCAATTACAAAAGCTAACTCCACAGCACGTCCAGGCGTTCTACACAAAGAAGCTCAAAGGAGGACTTTCCTCAACAACAGTGAATGGCCTTCATGCGATGCTTCACAAAGCATTGGACGATGCTGTCCGTTACAATCTCATTGCGCGCAACGTCTGTG
>JBDTHH010000680.1:0-4153 GCA_039937055.1 Ktedonobacteraceae bacterium
GGATGGAGAGCGGATGGTAGTCCAGCTTGCGCGGCACAAACGAGCAGACGACGAAGTTGGGACCCTGGAAGGTCTGGTGGACGGGGGGCGGCTGGTGGATACGCCCGGTGATCGGCTCGAAGTCGGCGATATTGAAGATCCAGGGATACTCGTAGCCGTCCCAGCCCACCACGTTCAACGGGTGGTGGTCATACCAGTAGCTAGAGATGGTATTGCCGACCTTCAGACGCACCTCGAACTCGCCGCGCTCAGTATGCGCGACCAACTCTTCGGGACGACGAATGTCGCGCTCGTAGTAGGGAGCGTGTTCGAGCAGTTGCCCGTTCTTATTGATGTAGCGGTGGGGCGGCTCGATGGTGCCATGCGCCTCGATCACCAGGAAGCGCGTATCGGGGCTATCGGCGGCGAGATCGAAGCGAAAGGTGGTGCCGCGCGGGATCACGATGTAGTCGCCCTCGTGATAGGGTAGCAGGCCAAAGTTTGTCTCCAGGACGCCATGACCGTCATGCACAAAGTACACCTCATCGCACTCGCCGTTGCGGTAGAAGTAGCGCATCTCCTCCGTCGGGCGCGCCACGGACAGCACGACATCGTTATTGAACAGCAGCGGCTGGCGACCAAGCACGGCATCGCCGCCACGCGGGATCTCGGCGGTCTTGAGGTGATGATGGCACTGAGCATCCTGCGGCCACTCCTCGATGCGCACATCCTTGAACTTCTCGACCTTCTTGACGCGCGTGGGCGGAGAGGTATAGTAGAGAATAGAGTAGTTCCCCGAGAAGCCCTCGGTCCCGAAGAGTTCTTCGGCATAGAGGGTGCCATCCGGCTGACGGAACTGCGTATGCCGCTTCGGGGGGAGCTGCCCCAGATGATGATAACTTGGCATATGTGCCTCCCATGCTTAGACTATGCGGTTTCGCAATACACCAATGCCCTCAGCTTCCATCTCGACGACATCGCCGCGCTTAAGCCAGGGTTGTACCTCCGGACCCAGTTCCAGGATACAACCGGTGCCGACGGTACCGGACCCCAGGACATCACCAGCGCGCAGGCGCGCGTTGCGCGAGGCCCAGGCGATCATCTGCGGGAAGCTATAATAGATCTGATTGAAGTTCGCGCGCGAGACCTCGCGACCGTTGACGCGCGCCAGCACTGTCATGTCGTAGCGCTCGCTGGCGCCGCTGCCGCTGTGGCGCACGGCCAGTTCGTCCGGCGTCACCAGCCAGGGGCCGAGCGAGGTGGCGAAATCCTTGCCTTTGCCAGGACCCAGGTTCAGCTTCATGTCCTCACGCTGGAAGTCGCGCGCACTCCAATCGTTCATAATGGTATAGCCGGCAATATAGTTGGCGGCCTCCTCCACGGCGATATCCTTGCCATCACGGCCGATGACGCAGGCTAGCTCCAGCTCAAAGTCCAGCTCCTGGCACCCGACGGGGTACGGCACATCGACGCCAGTGCCGTAGATCTCGCTGTTGTTGGTAAAGTAGAAAATGGGGATCTGGTACCATTCCGGGATCATGGTGGCGTTGCGCTTCAGACGAGCGGCCTTGACATGCTGCTCGAAGGCATAGAAATCGCGTACCGAGGGCGGATCAGGTACCGGTGAGAGCAGGGTCACTTCGTCGAGGGAGAACTGCTGGCCAGCGACCTCCCTGGCGCCCGCCATGCCTGCTGGATCGCGCAGCAGTTCCAGCAGCGAGGGGTAGTCCAGCCGGGTAATACGCTCATCGCGGATCACCCCGGCGTGCGTGCTGTTAGCAGACGTTCTAAAGGTGGCGAGTTTCATCAGAGGTTCCCCCGCAACGCCTGCTCGCGCTCCAACGCCTCGAAGAGGGCTTTAAAGTTGCCTTCGCCAAAGCCGCGCGCACCCTTGCGCTCGATCACCTCGAAGAAGACCGTGGGGCGGTTCACAATCGGCTTGGAGAAGATCTGCAACAGGTAGCCCTCGTCATCGTGGTCTATCAGGACACCCAGTTGCGCCAGGCTCTCCAGGTCTTCATCGATAGGGCCAACACGGTCCAGCACATCCTCGTAGTAGTTGCTGGGCGTCATCAGAAACTCAACGCCGCGCTCCTGTAGGTTACGCACTGTTGCGATGATATCATCGGTGTTCAAGGCGATATGTTGCACGCCGGGGGTGCGGTAGAAGTCCAGGTACTCTTCAATCTGCGACTTGCGGCGTCCCGGAGCAGGCTCATTGATGGGGAGCTTGATACGGCCGCTGCCATTCTGCATCACCTTGGACATCAGCGCGGAATACTCGGTGCTGATGGCGCGATCATCGAAGTGGATGATCTGCGTGAAGCCCATCACGCGTTCGTAGAAGGCCACCCACTCGTTCATCTTGCCCAGTTCGACATTGCCAACGACGTGGTCGATGGAGGCCAGACCGGCGGGACGCGCGCGACGCGGAACCTGGGTCTCTATCTGACGATAGCCGGGCAGAAAGGCGCCCTTGTAGGCCTGGCGCTCGACGAAGGTATGCAGGGTTTCGCCGTAGGTCGCGATGGTGGCCAGCTTGACCTCGCCATGCTCGTCCTTGAACGTTGCTGGCTCACGCACGCCGCGCGCGCCCCGGCTGGTGGCCTCGCGATACGCTCGCTCGGCATCCCCAACCCGAAATGCTACATCTTTCACGCCATCACCGTGCAGCTTTACATGCTCAGCTATCTCACCCTCTGGCTCAAGCGACGAGGTAATCACCAAGCGCACGTTGCCCTGCTCCAGGACAAAACTGCTGCGATCGCGCAGCCCCGTCTCCAGGCCCGCGTAGGCGATGGGTGTGAAGCCCCAGGCATGACTAAAATAGTACGCTGCCTGTTTCGCATTACCGACATAGAACTCCAGGTAATCAAAATTCTGAATAGGCATGAAATCGTTGTCAGACATGCTGCTCTCCTTGGTATGTTCGATCCTCTTGTTTACAACCGAAAGCCGGGCGCAACGACAGAAGGAACCACAAGGAGTTGGGGATACTGAGCAGGCGAGACAATGCTCAGGGAGGCCAGGCGCGAGGATGATCTCTTCCTGCGCGTTCTCCTGTTGCGCCGCGAGCAACCCGAAACTCCTTTGTTTCGATTCTTTGCGACTGAGCGAGATAGACGTGTGTAACATCTAACGCCATTATACGAGACCAGAAGAGGCGACCGCAAGTTGACGTGAAACCGACGCCATCGCCCCTACACGAAATGCGCCCCTTCTTCGTAGCTGCGCGATTTATCGCGCGTGGGCAAGCCAGTCGATATGGTTGCCACGCGCGATAAACTCGCGCAGCTACGAAGAGCAAGCAACTTTTAAATGGCCCTGATGTACCCAATTTTACATAGACACTCTCTATACGTTATGTTATGATAAGCGGGGTATCAACCGCGCGCATACCCGTTTTGAACTCATCCATTTGATAGTAACAGTACACAGCGAAAAGGAGACTTAGTATGTCCTGGGACCCAAACCAGGGGTCACAACCTGGAAGCGGACCGAATCCATACGAGCCACCGCAGAATCCGTATGGGGCGCCACCGCAGAATCCATATACGGCGCCTCCACAGAACCCATATACAGCACCCCCGCAAGATCCGTATGGAACACCGCCACCAGCGGGCAGCGGTTACCAGCCAGACTACGGCTATGCCGCTCCGGCCTCGGCTCCTCTGCCTCTGGGCCAGGCGCTGGCGGGATTGCCACGTCAATACCTCAAAGCCGTAACCAAACCTTCGCCCCGGACCTTCGCGGAGGAGATGGGCAAAGCAGACTGGGGCATTGTCTGGCTACAGATCCTGTTTTACGTGATCATTTACGGCGTACTCCGATTTCTAGCCTCGCTCATCAATCCCATCAGTTACAACACAGGGACTACGACACTGCCGTCCTCCAGCGTCCAGTTATTGACCGTGTTGAGCTCGGGGTTGGGCAGCGTGTTTGCCGCCATCTTCATCTTCATTTTCCTCTTCCTCTGGAACGGTCTTGTTTATATGATCGCGAAGGCGTTCGGAGGACAGGGCCGCTTCGTAACCCAGATGTACACCTACCTGCTGTTCGCGGTGCCGCTAGGCATCCTGGGTGGCCTGCTCGGAATAGTGCCCATTGTGGGCCTGCTTGTCGCCTTCGCTGTGGGAATCTATGACATCGTGCTGAATATCTTCTCGGTCATGGC
>JBDTHH010000681.1:0-4946 GCA_039937055.1 Ktedonobacteraceae bacterium
ATGCTGCCGCCATCGCCACAGCGCTCGATGGCGAGCGTGCGGTCGTCCTGGCCACCATCGTCGCAGCCGCCGGTGCGTGGCGACCCTGCGTCGGACAACAGATGCTTATCCACGAGGACGGCACAACACTGGGCGTCCTGGCCCCTCCCATGGCCCCCGATACCCTGATATCCCAACTGCAAGAGGCAACGCAGCAGGCGATTGCTGTGGGAAAGCCACGCACCGAAAAAGTGCCGGGGCCTGCCAATGCCTGGATGGAGATCTTCATTGAGCCCTTTGTGCCACCACCGGTGCTACTGATCGCTGGCGCGGGCCACATCGCCGCCCCACTCGCCGCTATGGCGCACCTGATGAACTACTCGGTAAGCGTCACCGATGACCGCGCGTCGTTCGCCAGCCACGAGCGCTTCCCCGGCGCGAAACAGATCCTGGTCGGGAATATCGAGGCGGTCCTGCGCACCTATCCCATCACAGCGCGCACACATATCGTGCTCGTCACCCGCGCCCACGCCCACGATGTCCATGGCCTGCGTGCCATCATCAACTCTCCCGCCGCCTACATCGGCATGATCGGCAGCCAGCGCCGCGTGTGGGCCGTCTTCAAGCTGCTGCACCAGGAAGGTATCCCCGCCGAGAAACTGGCCCGCGTCCGCGCCCCCATCGGCCTTAATCTCGGCGGCGGCACACCCGAAGAGATCGCCCTCTGCATCATGGCCGAGATCACTATGCTGCACCACGGCGGCAGCGGACTGGCCCTCTCCGAGCGACTGCGCGACCGCTATATGCAGCGCCTCTACGCCCTGGATCAGGGTCATGAGGATGACGAAGATATGTGAGGTCCCCACCCGACAAACACACGAAACGAGATGCCTCTGGAGAAAGCCTTGACAAATCGTCTTCCTCATGGTAATTATTTACCATGCTAAAATTTAGTGCGCTAAATATTAGCGCACTAACATTTGAAAGAGGTCCATCTATGGATTTTCAACTGGATGACAATCCAGGCTTCCTGCTTTTCTACGCTCATCTCAGCGTAGCTTATGCCTTCGCTGAAGCTTTGAAGGTCTGCTGCCAGGAACATAACAAGCCATACGCAATCACCCCGCCGCAGTGGGGAATCCTGATTCTCCTGTATGAAAACGATGGATTGACCATTGGCACCGTGAGCCAGAAACGCGGCTTCGACGCCCCATCGATTACGGGTGTAGTGAAACGCCTTGAACAAAATGGTCTGGTGGAGAGGCGGCATGATCTCCAGGACCGTCGCTTAGTCAAGGTCTTCCTCACAGAGGAAGGACGCGATATCATGCAGTTCCTGCCAGCGGCGGTCATAGCCTTCTCACAGACCCTGACACGGGGTTTTTCCGAGACAGAGATGCGTGATCTGCGCTCCAAGCTACGACGCATCATGACAAACGTCTCGGCCGAGACGCCTGGTAAGAGCACTCCTCGCTTCAATTTTCTTAGCCAACATGGCTGGTTTGCCTCTGAGGAGCGTGATCCAGCCAGGGAGGAATAGGACGCTTTTCGCGTCCTCCCGCGAAACATATCTTCTATAGGGGCGCGCTTGATCGCGTCAGAAAAGAGAGACTCATGAGTAAAGATAGTATGCAGGTAGCAGCTACTACCGAGCCAGGCGGCGGGACCAGCCCCCCCGCTATCGAGATAAGCGATCTGTGTAAGAGCTTCGGCACATTCCAGGCCGTGGACCACCTCTCGCTCACAGTACAGCAGGAGGAGATTTTTGGCCTCCTGGGGCCCAATGGGTCGGGGAAGACGACGACCATCAATATGATCAGCGGTCTGAGCACACCGACCAGCGGCACAGTTAAAGTCATGGGCTACGATATCCGCCACAACACGCGCCGGGTCCGCCAGATCCTGGGTTCGGTGCCGCAGGAGACGGCGCTCTACGAGGAACTCACCGCCTGGACAAACATGGACTTTCACGCCGACCTCTTCGGCATTCCCCGGCGCGAAAAGAAGGAGCGCATCACCAAAATGCTTGAACTGGTGCAACTCCTGGACCGCAAGAACTCTCGCGTAGGCACGTTCTCCGGCGGCATGAAGCGCCGCCTGGCGCTTGGTCGGGCCTTGCTGCACGATCCGAGCCTGATCTACCTCGACGAGCCGACGCTGGGAGTAGATGTGCAGGCCAGGCGCGTCATCTGGGACTATATCATCTCCCTGCGCGACCAGGGGAAGACTGTGCTGATCACCACCAACTACCTCGAAGAGGCCCAGGCCCTCTGCGATCGCATGGCGATCATCGATCATGGCAAGCTCATCGCCGTGGATACCCCCGAGCACCTCAAGCAGATCTATGGCGGCAGCGTCATCGAGCTGGAGACCACACAGCCCAGCGCGTCAGGCGACGACATACGCGCGCTGCCAGGCGTCACAGAGGTGGCTCAGGATGGCGTTCAATTGAAGGTCACCAGCCAGGGTACAGGCAACCTGCTGCCGCAGATCATCAATATTCTCTCGCGCGAGGGCGATATCCGTAATATTGCCGTGCGCGAGCCAACGCTCGACGAGGTGTTCCTGCGCCTGACTGGCACAGCGCTCAGAGATTAGGAAGGAACAGCACTATGCACGCAATAACCTACGACCTGCGCGTCATCTGGGCCTGCATGAAAAAGGACATCAAGAGCGCCTTGAGTGAACGCGTCGCGACGATTATCACGATCCTTGTACCCATCAATCTCCTGATTCTGATGAGCCTCTTCGTGATCTCCGGCGGCCTCGCGCCAACCGCGGTTGTGATGAACGACCAGGGACCCTACGCGCGACAGTTCTATACCGCGATGAGCCAGGCCCATTCCTTTAGCCTGCGCATCACCAACGCCAGTGATGCTGAGCAGTTGATCCAGGCCGGCAAGATTGTGGCCATCGTGACGATCCCAGCCGATTTTGATGCGCGCATCCAGCAAAACCAGCCGGTGCAGGTGGATGTCAAAATCAATAACCTGAATACCGACTTTACCAACGACATCCGGCGCGCGGTGCCGCTCTCGATCACCAGCTTCTACGCCAAGGCCTTCCCCAATCTGGTAACGGTCACGCCGCATGAACTGGACCTCCAGCCGCACGATACCGGCTACATCCCCTACCTGACGTTCTCGATCCTGGTGATCGGCCTCATGCTCGGTGGCCTGTTACAATCCGGCGGCGCGGCGGCGCACGAGTGGGAGAACGCGACCATCAAAGAACTGCTCCTCTCGCCCGCCAGTCGCTGGGCCATCTTGACAGGCAAGCTCCTGGGCGCCTTCGCTATCAGCGCCATCTCGGTGGTCCTGCTGCTGCTGGTCATGCTCCTCGTCTTTCAGGTCTGGCCCGTCAACTGGGGCGAAGTCATCGGCTTTATGCTGCTGACACTCATCATCTTCCTGGCCCTGGGCGTCCTGCTGGGCACGCTCCTGAAAAGCCGCATGCCCGTCATCGCGCTCTCTATCGGGTTATCGATCCCCCTATTCTTCTTAAGCGGAGCGTTCGGGCCGATCTCGTTCAATACGCCGGCGATCCAGGTGCTGGCAAAGATCTTTCCCGTCTACTATGCCATTGTGTTACAGCAACACGCGTTCCATAACTTCGACCTGAACACCTATGGCACCGGCGTCAACGCGCTGATACTCTGCGGCTACGCCGTCGGCACGATCATTCTAGCCAGTATTGTGCTACGCCGCAGTGCGGTAACCCACTAAATGGGTTCACCCGTTGCGCACGATGAACAATGAAGCAAGAGGAGAAATATATGTCAGGCTTCACCGCCTTTTTTCGCCCGCTCTGGGCCTTGCTCAGAAAAGACCTGAACGTCTGGTTGCATCAACCACTGACGATCTTCGCGACACTGGCCCCATCGCTGGGCTTTCTGGCAGTGCAAGCGCTGGGAGCCGCGGCGGTCGGGCGCAGTCCTGTGGCCCTGGTCAGCCAGGATATGGGAACCAGGGGCGTACAGATGGCGCAGATTATTCACCAGGCCGATGTCTTCCGCATCAGCGACACAGATGCGTCCCAGGCACGGGCGCTGCTGAACAACCTGGATGTGGTGGCGATAATCACCATTCCCGCCGATTTCACCCGCCGCGTGGAGGCTCACCAGAACGCGCCTATCGATGTCACCGTCAATAACCTGAACCTGGACTTCACGAACGATCTACGCCGCGCCGTACCCGATGCCATCACACAGTATTACCAGGCCCAGGGGAGTTCCAGCGTGATCAAGGTGACTGTCCACGAAACCGACCTGCGGCAACACGATGTCCAACTGTTCCAGTATACGATCCTGCCCACGATCATGCTCCTGCTCACTATCAGTGGACTGATCAACGGGAGCCTGGCAACGGCGCGCGAGTGGGAGTCGAGCACGGTCAAGGAGCTGCTGCTCTCGCCTATGCCCAGAGGCGCGATCATCGTGGGCAAGGTGCTGGCCGGTTTCGCCGTCTCCCTGCTGCTGGGGCTGCTGGTGCTGGTGCTTTGCGACCTGCTGGGCTGGGTACAGCCGACGGGCATCTACTGGCTGACAACGCTGCTGATCCTGACGCTGGTGGCTCTGATGAGTTCGGGCCTGGGGGTAGCGCTCGGCGCGCTCTTACGCCGCTTGCAACCGGTCTTTCCCATCGCGATCAACGTCGCCATCTACCTCTTCTTCCTGGCGGGCGGCGTCGGCGTGCTGGCCTTCGAGCCAACCTGGCTGCAAAACATTGCCGCCTTTATCCCGCTCACCTACGGCACCCACGCCCTACAGGTCCGCCCGCTTTTCGCTTCTTTCTGTCTTACGTGTACGCCTATGAGGCAAGCCACGCCTCTACGGCAAGACCATGACGCGTTTAGTGTGTGATCCCGCGTCGCATGGCCAGCGTACCCAGCAGCAGCGCAGCCACGGCGGTCAGCCCCAGCACGGTGACATCGAGGCCGAGCTGATCGGACGAGTTATAGAACAGGGC
>JBDTHH010000682.1:0-8247 GCA_039937055.1 Ktedonobacteraceae bacterium
GGGCTTGTAAACCGCGCCCCTACGTCTTCTTCGTGTTCCGCTTTTTATGTGCGGATGTTTTGCCAGTCGGCCTGACTATTAGCGAGCAGGCTGACACCAAGGGCGATCAGCAGGCAGAAGAGTGTCAGGCCGCCGATGATATACCACCAGGAGTTGCGCCCGATTATTTGGGGGACCCACGAATAGTAGAGGGTGCCAACGATGTTGGCAAGGCAGGCGCTAAAGCCAACCGCGACACTGAGCCAGAGCAGCGGCATAGGGAGGATACGCAGGCGGCGAAAATGGGCGGGATCGCGCCAGTACAGAAAGATGATATCAATAAAGAGGAAAGTAATGGCGATGGTCCAGATAATAGAGAGCGTGGCGGCGTTGATGGTGTAGAGCCTGGACACGGTTGTCGCCGGGGAGGCGCCGATAGTGATCGCGTATGGCACGATGATGAAGACGACGATGATGAAGATCACTATGGTGATCAGGATGGCGCAGATGGCCTGGAAGATGGTGGCGTTCGCGGGCACGCGGTTCCTATTAAGCTTGCCCAGGCTGACCGGGATGCGCCCGTCGATGGCGGCTACCATGAGGATACGCGCGGAGGAATAGGTATAGAAGATGGCCGCGCTGACACAATAGCCCAGCACACAGATGGCCATAAGGGTGCCCGCGAATTTGCCGAGCGCGGCATCTACGGTGGCGATGATCTCAAATGGAAGGGCTTGCACACTTATGACGGCCTGCCCGCGAATAACCAGGAGGGCGAAAATGCTAATGAAGTAGCAGGCAAAGATAATGAGCGTTCCCCAGAGCAGGTGACGCGTAATGATGTTGCGTCCCTGCTTACCCCGGCTATCAGTGATCTCGCCGGCCATATTGAGGGGGCTGATGATCCCCAGGAAGCTAAGTACAGCGGGTCCGAAGAGCCAGAAATTGGCGGGTGTAATACTCCAATCGTCGACGTGCCGGAAACTGGTGGCTGCTATGTGTCCTGTGATGAGCCAGGCAAGCGCCGCCACGCCGGTGATGACAACGGCAGCCAGGGTCAGCACAACGATGATATTGATCAAGTTTTGAACAGCGCGGAAGCGGCGTGTTGCTATAACCGCCGTCACGATGATCAGCCCGATCATCAAAAGTCCCTGCTGCCAGGGTTCGGTGACCCAGCCGGCATTAAGG
Source organism: Ktedonobacteraceae bacterium (assembly GCA_039937055.1). GTDB lineage: Bacteria > Chloroflexota > Ktedonobacteria > Ktedonobacterales > Ktedonobacteraceae > JALYTT01. The sequence continues at coordinate 1,171 of JBDTHH010000682.1, forward strand.
CCCTGAATGAGCGTTGTAAAGGCGTTGGTGGCCAGCACGATGGCCAGCACGCCGCTGAGCCAGAGGCAGATCCCGATGAAGAAGCTCCAGTAGCCCCCCAGCGCTTTGTGCGTCCAGTTGTAGAGCGAACCTTCGTGCGGAAATATGGTCCCAAGCTGCGCTGTGGCGATGACGCATGGCAGCAGAAAAACGAGGGCGCCCAGCACTATGTAGGTGAGCGCGGCCGTCCCCCCGGTTGCGATGATGGCGGTGTTGGTGATGAAGAAGAGCGCGACGATGTATGACGCGATCATATCCCCGGTGCCGAGAATAGCTGGCATGGCTTTGATAACATAATCTTCCGAGGCCAGCGACGAAACTCCTGGATGCTCGGTAGAAGCTTCTCGCGTCTCTGCTGTTTCCATAAGAATATGTGCCTGCTCTTTCTGCTTCTTAGCAAAATAGGTAGAAGTCAGCCTATGTTACCTCGTGAGCCGTATGCCTTGCCCTTAGCATAAAAATCATGTTTTCCATGCCTGTATAGCAACTTAGCAATGAAGAAGATAGCATTTGTATGTACACCTGTCAATGTATAGAGAAGTATGGCTCTTGACAATCCTTTGCCCGTCAGATACAATCGTCACTGTTATGTTTCGTATAGTCATCAAAAGTTGGAAGTGATCTGATGAACAAGGCAGGGAGAAAACAGCGATGACGCAGAAAATGGTGATATTAGCTCCCTTTAGCGTCGACTCGCCCTATCTGGCCGGGGCGGTGCGCTGCTATGTAGAAACCTGGAAACGGGATTGGGAGGCGTCCTACGATTTTTTCTTACGCTACGCGCATTACCCAGATTTTTATGGGCTTGTCGCGCTTAGCGACGGAGAAGTTGTTGGTTCAGGCTTCGGCACGCGCTCGCTGCCGGGACAATGGTGGCATGATGTGGTTGCAGCCCACGCCGGCGCTGAGCACCCGGCGCTCCAGGACGCCTGGGTGCTGGTCGAACTGGAGGTCCTCAAAGCGTACCGGGGCTATGGCACCGGCACGCGGCTGCATAATGCCTTGCTGGCCGGTCAGCCCTGTCCCAGAGCGCTGCTCTCCACCGAAGTAGCGAACCGGGGAGCGCGCCGGCTCTATGAGCGTCTGGGCTGGCACTATCTGCATCCCGGCTTCAGGTTCAACGAGGGCCAGGAACCATATGTCGTGATGCATAAGGAACTCGCGTAGAGGCGATGGCTTACGTGTATGCCTATGTGGCAAGCCATCACCTGGTGTGGATTGAGGGAATGGGGGAATGCGGGGGGTTGACAAACCCACGCGAGGTAGTGTATCCTCAAATACAACAAGATACGTGTGACAACGAAAGAACTCCGGCAAAGAAGCCTTTGATCCTCAGTGTCCACCTCGTAATCTACCAACAAGCATATTTCCGCGCAGTTTATTTGGAGGAATTCATGTCAGCAACAGCGTATTCTACATTCGCCCAGCCAGCAATGGTTGCTGGCCGCGCCTGTATGAAGCGCCCGGCTGCCTGTATGCCTGAAACGGCCATGGCCTCCGCAACTGCCAGTAGCATACATATGATCGGAATCGGCGCACTCGCGCCGATTTCTTTATGTGGGCTGCTCTTTGCCATTTCCAGCCTTCTCCTTGTAGGTGTAGGCGTAGTAGGCCTTGGGCTTATTACCAGCCTTACCGGCCTCCTTAGCCTTACAGGGCTTGGCAGTCTTGTAGGATTAACTACGGGGCTAGCGCCAAGCGCAGTACGGGGAGAGTAAAGGGGGCAACGAAGCAACCCAATCCAAAGCAGGTAACCTAACGAGGACCTCCCACCGGGCGGTTCTCGTTTTTTTATTGTTTTAGCGTTTTTCAGGAGGAATTATGATTGCTGCAACGATTACTCAGCAGCCCATGAAGGATCAGGAGACCCAGGCGCAACTGCCCGAAGATGCGCGCGAATTGACGGGAAGCCACATTCTCTGCGAGGCGCTGGTACGCGAAGGGGTAGAACTGCTCTACGGGTACCCTGGCGGCGCGATCATGCCTTTTTACGATGCGCTCTCATCCTATCCGGCGCTGTACCATGTGCTGGTGCGACACGAGCAGGCGGCGGCCCACGCGGCCGATGGCTATGCGCGCGCCACCGGAAAGGTCGGGGTCTGCGTGGCCACCAGTGGACCTGGAGCCACCAATCTGGTAACCGGGCTGGCAACAGCCTTTATGGACTCGACGCCCATCGTGGCGATCACCGGGCAGGTAGCCCGGCCCTTTATCGGACGCGACGCCTTCCAGGAGACCGATGTCATCGGCGTAACGCAGCCGATTACCAAGCATAATTTCCTGGTACGCAACGTCGAAGAGCTGGCGGATATCGTACACGAAGCCTTCCAACTGGCGCGCAGTGGGCGACCCGGCCCCGTGCTCATCGATGTGCCCAAGGACGTGCAGTTCAGCAAGACCCTGTATCGCTCCTCGACCTCCATGCGTTCGATGGAGTACTTTCGCGCCTGCCGCGTCCCTCCGCCCTCATCAGACGCCATTGCCCAGGCGGCGCACCTGATCGCTGGAGCCAGGCAGCCAGTAATTATGAGCGGACATGGAGTTATCCTCTCGAATGCGTATGCCGAGTTGCGGGCCTTCGCCGAGAAGAGCAACATCCCGGTGATTACCACGCTCCTGGGCCTGAGCGCCTTCCCTGAGACCCACGCGCTGGCTCTGGGTATGCCTGGCATGCACGGTCCCGCGCATGTCAATCGTGCCATAGGTGACGCGGACCTCGTGATCGGCGTGGGCCTGCGCTTCGATGATCGGGTCACCGGCAAGGTGAGCGACTTCGCGCCCCACGCGCGCTTTATCCACATCGATATCGACCCCTCCGAGATGCACAAGGTCAAACCAGCGACCGTGCCGATCGTGGCCGACGCTAAAGCGGCCCTCGCCGCTCTCGTTGAGACCATTGAGCCGGGCGATCACAGCGCGTGGATCGCCGAGATTCGCGCCTGGGAGAGCGAGGCCAGCGAGCGCGCTCAGCATATCGTGCGCGACCAGCAGTATCCCGACCCGACCTGCATCCTCGATGCCATCCGCGCTGAGACCGGCGGCGATGCCATCATCGTCACCGACGTAGGGCAGAACCAGATGTGGACGGCGCGTCACTACCTGTGGACACGGCCCAACAGCCATATCACCTCCGGCGGCCTCGGCACCATGGGCTTCGCGCTGCCCGCCGCCATGGGTGTCAAGATGGGCATGCCCAATGCCACAGTGTGGGCCGTGGCTGGCGATGGCGGCATTCAGATGAATATCCAGGAGCTTGCCACCCTCAAGCAGCAGGGCATCTCCGTCAAGGTCGCCATTATGAACAACGGCTACCTGGGCATGGTGCGCCAGTGGCAGCAGTTCTTCCATGCGCGCAACTACTCCGAGACGCCCATCACCGGCCCCGACTACGTACAACTGGCCGCCGCCTATGGTCTGACCGGCATGTGCGTGACGCGGCGCGAGGATGTGCAGGCGGCAGTGCGCCGGGCCATGGAGACCGAGGGCACAGTGATTATCGATTTTGTCATCGAGTCGGAAGCTAATGTCTACCCGATGGTCGCGCCGGGTCATGGCATCACCAGCATGATCGAAGAACACGAGGAGAGCGTGCAGCATGACTGAGCACGTTGTCGCCAGCGAACGCGCGGGCCAGGCCAATGCGCCTCAGGGTTCCGAGCGCCTGCACACGCTGGTCGTGCTTGTAAACGACCGGCCAGGTGGGGTTGATCGCGTTGTGGGCCTGCTGCGCCGCCGTCGTGCCAGGATGCAGACGCTGGCTATCGGACGCAGCGAACTGCCGGAGGTGGTGCGCATTACAGTGGTTGTCGACGACTCTGAAGTGCATGTCGATCAGTTGGTAGAACAACTACGTAAAATCGCCGATGTCACCCATGTTGTCAATCTTTCGTCCGAACAGGCGGTTGCGCGCGAACTGGCCCTGGTGAAGGTCAACTGCACCAGCGCCAATCGTAACGAGATTATCGAACTCGGTCATCTTTGCGGCGCGCACGCCCTGGATATCACCCCGCAGACCGTCACTCTGGAAGTGACCGGCAGCGAGGAAAAGGTCGCCAGGTTGATCGACCTGTTACAGCCCTATGGCGTGCTTGAGGTCGCCCGTACCGGCCGCGTGGCCATGGCCCGCAGCCTTGAACCCAATACGTAGGGGCCCGATTTATCGCGTCCGCCGCGATTTATCGCCTGTATGTCGTTTACGTATGCGTTATCTGCATATATATTGTTTCACGTTTAGCGCGTTTCAAACGCATCTAACCATAAAGGAGAATTTTCTATGGCGAATATTTATTATGACGCCGATGCCAACCTTGAACTTATCCAGGGGAAGCGTGTCGCCGTCATCGGCTATGGCAGCCAGGGGCATGCGCACGCGCTCAACATGCGCGACAACGGCTGCAATGTGGTTGTGGGCCTCCCCGCCGACAGCAAGAGCCGCGCGAAGGCCGAGGCCGAGGGTCTGCCGGTCATGACGCCGGCCGCCGCCGCCGAGCAGGCCGACCTCATCATGATCCTGATCCCTGACGAGAAACATCGCGAGGTATTTGAGCGCGATATCCGGCCCGGCCTGGCCCCCGGCAAGATGATCATGACCGCGCATGGCTTCAGCCTGCACTACGCGCAGATCGTCCCGCCGGCCGATATAGATGTGGCGATGGTCGCGCCCAAGAGTCCGGGCCACATGATGCGCCGCCTCTTCATCGAGGGTGTCGGCGTCCCCGCCTTGTGGGCCGTCCAGCAGGACGCCACTGGCCAGGCCGAGGCGTTGACCCTGGCCTACGCCCGCGCCGTTGGCTCTACCCGTGCCGGTGTGCTGCGCACGACGATTGCAGAAGAGACCGAGACCGACCTTTTTGGTGAGCAGGCCGTGCTCTGCGGCGGCGTCACCTCGCTGATCCGCGCGGGTTTCGAGACGCTTGTCGATGCGGGCTACCAGCCGGAGATCGCCTACTTCGAGTGCATGCACGAGATGAAGCTGATCGTGGATCTGATGTACCAGGGCGGCATGAGCTACATGCGCTACTCGATCAGCGATACCGCCGAATTCGGCGACTACGTGTCCGGTCCGCGCGTCGTCGATGAGCGCACGCGCGACGAGATGCGCAAGATCCTGCGCGATATCCAGGACGGCACCTTTGCCACACGCTGGATTCTTGAGAACCAGGCCGGTCGTCCATCCTTCCAGGCCATGCGGCGCAACAATGCCCAGCACCAGATTGAGCACGTCGGACGCGAGCTGCGCTCCATGATGCCCTGGCTCAACCCGGCGACCAAAAAGCCCGAAATTACGGAAACAAAGAACGCGGAGATTGCGGAAACAAAGAATTAGGCGCGAGATTGTCCTCGCCCTATTACACAGTTACAAGGAGGAAACAAAACCATGGGAGATCCCGCTGTAATTCAGATTTTTGATACCACCCTGCGCGACGGGGAACAGTCACCGGGCGCCACGATGAGCACCGAAGAGAAGAAACAGGTTGCCGAGCAGCTTGTGCGCCTCAAAGTAGACATCATCGAAGCTGGCTTCCCCGCTGCCTCCCCCGGCGACCTGGCGGCGGTCAAAGAGATCGCGCGCAGCGTGCGCGGCCAGCAGGAGCATACGGTCGCTATCGCCGGACTCGCGCGCGCCAACAGAGACGACATCGATGCCGCCTGGCAGGGTGTACGCGAGGCCGAGAGGCCGGTGATCCATGTGTTTCTTGCGACCTCTGAAATTCACCTGAAGCACAAGCTACAGATCAGTCGCGAGGAGGCGCTGGAGCGTGTCAGGACGATGGTGGCCTACGCGCGCACCCTCTGCCCGGTAGTAGAGTTCTCGGCGGAGGATGCCACGCGCACGGACTGGGATTATCTCTGCCGTGTCTGCGAGCTGGCCATTAAAGCGGGCGCGACGACCATTAACGTGCCCGATACCGTGGGCTACGTGATGCCACACGAGTACGAGATGCTCTTCCGCTACCTGCGCGAGCGTGTGCCTGGCATGGAGGATGTAGTGATGAGCGCGCACTGCCACAACGACCTTGGCATGGCGACAGCGAACACGTTGGCGGCCATCAGGGCCGGCGCGCGCCAGGTCGAGGTCACCGTCAATGGCCTGGGCGAGCGCGCCGGCAATACCGCCATGGAAGAGGTGGTCATGGCCCTGCGCACGCGTCCTGAGACCTTCAACTATGCCGAGACGGGCATCAACGCCGAGGAGTTCGTGGCTACCAGCCAGTTGGTGAGCCGCCTGTCGAGCATCCCCGTGCAGCCCAACAAGGCGGTTGTCGGCACAAATGCCTTTGCCCACGAGGCCGGCATTCACCAGGACGGCATGCTGAAGAATCGCCTGACCTACGAGATCATGACGCCCCAATCGGTGGGCTGGTCGGATACCCGGCTCGTCCTGGGCAAGCATTCCGGTCGCCACGGCCTGGATGCCCGCCTGCGCCAGTTGGGCCATAAGCTGAGTGCCGATGACCTGAAGGTCGCCTATCGCCGCTTCATCGCCATGGCCGATCGCAAAAAGCACATCACCGACGCCGACCTGCTGTATATTGTTGAATGCGGCGTGGAGACACCCGCCGCGATCTGATTTCGTCCTGCACCATTGGTAAGGAGCAAACCCGTGACCCAGATCGAAACACCACGAGAGCATGAACAGGCACACCTACAGAGCGCGGAGGCCCCGCGAATACCGGTCCTGGGCCTTGAGGAGGGCTATGCCTACTTCGAAGGCCAGTTTGTGCCGATGGGCGAGGCCAAAGTCAGCATCGCCACTCACGCCTTGCAGTACGGCACCGCCTGCTTTGAGGGCATACGCGGCTACTGGAATGCCGAGCAGGAGCAGCTCTACCTGCTCAAGCTACGTGAGCACTACCAGCGCATGGCCCAGTCCTGCAATGTGCTACATATCCAGCTCCAGGAGTCGCTGAATGAGATGTGCCGGATCACGGTAGAGCTTGTACACAGGCATGGCTATCGCCAGGATGTCTACGTGCGCCCCCTGGCCTACAAGGCGTCGCGTACCATCAAGCTCACGCTCAGTTCGCTGGAGAATGC
>JBDTHH010000683.1:0-8458 GCA_039937055.1 Ktedonobacteraceae bacterium
AAGCGAGGCATCACGCGCACCTTCCAGAATATCCGCCTCTTCAATAATATGACCGTGCTGGAGAATGTGCTGGTAGGGCAGCATACACAGCTCAAAGCCAATGTGCTTGGCTCACTCTTCCGCACCCCCGGAGTTGTCCACGAGGAGGCTGATGCCCGCAAGCGTGCGATTGAGTTACTGAGCTTTTTCGGCAACGAACTGGTTGACCGGCAGGAAGAGTATGTCATCAATCTCTCGTACGCGGCTCGACGACGAGTGGAGGTCGCGCGTGCCCTGGCCGCCAAACCCAAGCTGCTCCTGTTGGATGAACCTACCGCCGGGATGAACGAGTTCGAGACGTTGGAGGCGGTGGGATACGTGCGCCGGTTGCGCGATGAACTGGGCCTGACCATTCTCTTGATCGAGCATAAACTGGCGGTGACGATGGGCATGTCCGATCGCATCGCAGTCCTGGACTATGGCCGCAAGATCGCAGAGGGTTTGCCGGAGGAGGTGCGCCGCAACGAGAAGGTCATCGAAGCCTACCTGGGAAAGGCCGCCGCCGCTCATCAGCAGGAGACGGCAGATCAACAACAAGAGACTTCAACCGAGATGTAAGGGCGTTCCCTTGCGGGCGCCTGTTGGGCTCCCTTGTGAGTGTCCTGGCAGAAAGCAGAGGATTGCATTGTAATGGAATCAATGTTAGCGCTGAGAAATGTAAATACGTTCTATGGTCCCAGCCAGGTGCTGCATGATATCTCACTGGAAGTGCGCCAGGGCGAAATCGTCTGTTTGTTGGGAGCAAACGCGGCCGGGAAGACGACGACGATGAAGACGATCTTTGGCCTGGTTCACCCGCGTGCTGGCTCCGTCGTTTTTGAAGAGCAGGCTATTGAACACAAGCTGCCAGGCGATATTGTGCGTATGGGCCTGGCCCTGGTCCCCGAGGCGCGGCGCATCTTTCCGCGTATGACCGTGCTGGAGAACCTGGAAATGGGGGCATTTATTCGCAATAACCGCTCAGAGATCAGGGCAGATATCGATCATGTCTGTCAGATCTTTCCCCGCATCAAAGAGCGCTTAAAGCAGATCGCAGGCACCATGTCCGGCGGCGAGCAGCAGATGCTGGCCATGGGGCGCGCGCTGATGTCTCGACCGCGCCTGATGTGCATGGATGAGCCTTCGATGGGACTCTCGCCTATTCTGGTTGAGACGGTCTTCAGCACGATTTTGCGTATCCGGCAGGAGGGTGTGACTATCTTTCTCGTGGAGCAAAACGCCTCGATGGCTCTGAGCCTGGCGGACCGTGGCTATGTCCTGCAGACCGGCAGAGTGGTCCTGACCGATACCGCGGCCAACCTGCTGACCAACGATCTTGTGCGCCAGGCCTATCTCGGCGGTGCCTGAGGGCTGAGCCTGGTTTTCTCTTTCGAAAGAGAAAACCAGGCAATTTATGCCTTCTCTTTGCTGTCAAGTTGTCGATGCAGCACTTCGATACGCTGGATCACCTCTGCCAGGGTGCTGACTCCCAGGTCCTCCATGTCCTCACGCACTGTTTCCAGGATCTCAAGTTGCTCCATGATGCTATATTCATCAGCGTTTATGGCTAGCTCTGCCCCAGAGAAATCATCTTTTCTGTCCATAGACAGCGTCCTCTCCTCTCATAGACAATTCAATACAGAAACGAGGTATTTGCATCTTCATAGGTCCAGCCAGCCTGGGTATCGTTGCCGGTATCGACGACAGACGGGGGGCCGGTAGACTGGCCCTGGTCATCAAGCGAGACCATGTAGAGTCCCCTTCCGGAACTCAATGGCCGCCCCTGCCACTGCAAGCGCTGGCGTGTCATGAAGAGCACCTGGCGGCTATCGGCGGACCAGGGACTGTTGAGCGCCGGTTGCAGCAGCGCGGAGACAGCAGGCTGGGCAGGCACGGTATGTGCCGGTCCTGGCGAAGAGGTATCGCTGAGGAGGATACGCGATTGTTTACTGGCGATGGATGCAAGTATCAAGGTATGCAGACCATCCAGGAGCAGGGAGTGGCTGTCAGGTGACCAGTAGGGAATACTCCCATATTCGCCTTCAATGGTCATTACCGTGCCGCCATGAAGGTCAATGACGGTATATGTGGTCCCTGTACTATAGAGAACGTGATCTCCATCGGGCGACCAGGCGAACTGGATACAGGCGCAGTGCGCCAGAGTGGTTGTGTGACCATGCATATCGCGCAGGAGAAGCTGTGCCTGAATAGCGGTTGCACCGAAGGGCTGGGACTGGTCTGGGGATGTTACTGCGTACAGGATTGCAGGATCTGCTTGCGCCGGTTGCCAGAGTACACGCTCCAGGGCGGCTGGTAGTGGATGGCCAGGGAGGGGGCCATGAACGATCACATGGGTATCTATTCCCGCGAGGGTCGTCGTAAAAATTCCCTCTCGTGAATTTCCTATAGTCGTTGAACCATTTGAGGCCAGTGAGAAGATAGCGTAACTCCCAGGAAGAGCCTTGGAAGCAATCCCTCCAGGCTGATCGTTCTGGACGACGCGCCAGACAACCTGATCCGGGCCAGGCGAGCCGGCAATAGCGAGCGTCTGCCGGAAAAGTAAACGATTCCCAGGAGGATTCCACCAGGCGTTGCTATAGCGAATGACCGTATTCGCGAACATTACAGGGATAGGCTCGCCTCCATCGACACCGACTGTACTGAGGAGGCTCGGCAGGTCCCCTATAAGTCCAGAGATGGGATTGCTCACGATCCGCCTCGCTGCTGCTGTCTGGGCAAAACCCTGATCAAGGACACGAAAAACGAGGACCTGGTGGCTCGGTGACCATCCATAGCCGATTACCGAGGGGCCACCCGCCACAATTTCATAGGGATTCGTGCCATCTGGATAGATAGTCCAGAGATGACCAGCGCGCACAAACGCTATCTTGCTACTCCCAACGTGCCCCGGACTACAGGCCACCAGACTGGCCAGTAGAAGCAGGAACAGGAGCGCGACCCGTTGTTGTCTCATAGACTGAGTATAAACGTGTACAGAGCAGGCGTCAAGCACGAATGGTTTGCAGTACTACTCTGTCAAGGTCGTATCTGCCCCTCTTCTCTAGCACCCCAGAACAGGCTCCCTCTCGACGATAACGAGCAACTATGATAGACTGGTGTCCGGGCGTCCAACAAGGGGGGAGCATAGGTGGGAAGGCCTCACTTCCGGAAGGAGAGCGCACCATAAAAGTACAGGACGGGCAGCAAGCCAGCACCATGCGACCAGCACGCTTGATTGCGATAGCGAACCGGATAAGCCTGCGAGCAGCCGTTACAGAACACAGCTTTTCGGCCGAGCTACAACGCATCGTGGAGATGGCTGTGCCTCACCTTTCACGAGAGCGCCCCAATCTCGTCGTCTTAGGAGAGGTATTGGGCCTACCTCTCGCGCTCAGCGGCAAACGCGGCTACCTTCCGCGCCTGATGCACACCTCAAATGTGGCTATCAGTATGCTCGCATTAGGGTACGGCCGACGCATGATTCACTACCGCCATCTCTATCCGGATATCTCTTTAGTGAGATCACTCTTTCTTTCACTTGCTGACACGCTGTACCGACCCTTTACCACCGCCCTGAGCAGGCTTGCAGCCAGGCATGAACTCTATCTCACGGCCAGCACCATCACCCCCCATGTCCAGCTTTCCACCTCCTCTACCGATATCAGCCGCTTTGGCCGGCGACAGGGGAAACATGTCTACCTGCCCGATGGACCAGGTGTCTACAATACTGGCTTCCTCTGGGGACCGGACGGCATGCTCATCGGCGCAACCGATAAAGTATTTCTGACCAGCAGTGAGGTCGCAACCCTTGACCTCACCCCTGGCTCCTTGGACGCGGTGCAGGTCTTTGAGACCGAGATCGGCAAACTGGGTTTCGCCATCAGCCTGGATGCCTTTACCGCCGAGTATCTGCAACGGCTCGATAGCCTTGGTACTCAGATCGTCATACAAAACGATGCCAACGACCAACTATGGGCCACATCCTCTAAGACCTGTGAATGGCAGCCCCAGGAATGGCTGCATTCTGTGCTCGGCTCTCTCCAGGAAGAGTACACGAACCTGCACTATAACGTCTGCCCCATGCAGGTTGGCAACTTCTTCGACATCACCTTTGATGGTCAGTCGAGCATTACCGGGAAGAGTCAGTACGAGCCAGACCCACAGTGTAATTTTGTAGGCAATGATGGTTTCAGACACACGCTGACTGGGAAGCTCCTGAAAGGCTCCTTCCTGGCACTCTCGCCCTGGGTCGCAGAGGACCCGATACGAGAACATCCCACCATACCGCTGGCCGAGCGCCGTGCGATCCTGGAACACACTGCGAAACAGTTGCTGCCCGGCGGTACGCGCGCAAATCAATACCCCGAATCGGTGATCTGGGCCGATGTCGAGGTACACGTTGCATGAGGCTTCACAAGAACACCTATCCAAAAACGCAGAAATGCGCTAGAATATGTAGAGCAATATGCAGAGCGAAAGGCAGATATGGCAATGACCATTGATATAGAGAAAATGAGAGCCAGGCTCAAAGCCAGGCAAGCCGAACTCCAGGAGGCCATCTCAGGCTTACCTGAGGCGCCTCCTACCCCGGTTGACCCGATAACCGCGAATGAAGACCCTCATGATAGCGAGGATATGGCCACGGATATCACAGAAATGGTGCAGGAGCAATCCATTCAGGTCAACGAGCAGGCACTGCTAACGGAGATCGAACGCGCACTTGCGCGCATCGATGCCGGGACGTATGGATTATGTGTGCAATGTGGACAGCCTATCCCTGAAAAGCGTCTGGAGGCTCTCCCCTGGGCCGCGCGTGATGTACAGTGTGAGTCACAATTGGAGCAACGCAACCTGGGCCGCGAAGAACTCTACCCGGAGGAAACCCAGTAGGGGCGATGGCTTGCCTCGCCTATGTGGGCCCATGCGGGCGAAGCAAGCCATCGCCCCTACGTGATCCAGCACCCAGACCTGTTCAAGCGACACAGGATAGAGTACAATAGACGCGGTCCTTGCCAGCGGGCATTGTTGGCAGGCAAGGGGAGCCGAAGCCATGGTCACTACACAGATATAGAAAAGGAAGAACATTCCGTCGTGATAGTCAAGCGAGCACGGATCTACGATGCCCTGGCGTTGCTCACCGTCATTATCGTCATTGTCCTGGATCAGTGGACCAAATCCCTGGTCGTGCAGTATTTGAGTCCTCCCGATAGTGGGCGGCTTGTTCCGCTCATCGGCAACTATCTCACACTCAACTACACACGCAATAATGGAGCCGCCTTCAGTCTGTTTGCAAATAACATTTTTCTGGCGGTTTTCATTGCCATCGCGATTGGCGTCATTGTGTATCTCTACCTGCGCATGCTCAGTTCCGGCCCGCTGGCCTATAAACTTATTTTCGGCCTGATCATCGGGGGCGCGCTGGGTAACCTGATCGATCGCGCGCGTCATGGTGGCTACGTTGTTGACTTTCTCTTCTTCCGCATCCCGCAGATCGGCTTCCGCTTCGCGATCTTTAATCTCGCGGATGCCTCTATCTCCATTGGTGTCTTCCTGCTCTTTCTCTTTATCATCTTTGGGAGCCTGCATCGCCCAGGCAAGGACAGCAGCACAGAAAATAGCGATGCGCAACCGTCGTCCTCAGCGGTCAACAAGAGCGGAGTACTCCGTTCCACCGAACAAGATGCACACTCCTGATAGTACTCCCAATGAGGAGGAGAAGCAACTCATCACTGTCGGACCTGAAGAGGAAGGTCAGCGCCTGGACCGCTACCTGCAATCCAGACTAGATGCGCTCTCGCGCAATGCGATCCAACACCTGATCGCGGAGCGCGCCATCCTCGTCAACGATCGTTCTGGCAAGCCGGGCTATGCTCTGCGCACCGGAGACGTGGTGACGATCCTCCATCTTCTCAGACCGCAGACAAGCGCTGTGAAGCCTCAGGCCCTGCCGCTGGATATCCTCTACGAAGATGATGATCTCCTGGTCATCAATAAGCCAGCCGGCATGGTCGTTCACCCGGCCCCAGGACATAGCGAGGATACCCTGGTCAACGCATTGCTGGCCTATCGCCCTGAACTGCAAGGTGTCGGAGGCGAGGAGCGGCCGGGGATCGTCCATCGCCTGGATAAGGATACATCTGGATTGATGATCGTCGCGAAAAATACGCGCACATTGGCAGCGCTGACCGAGCAGATGCAGCGTCACACGATCCAGAAACGCTACCTGGCCCTGGTAGAGGGTGTGCTTTCGCTCGACCAGGGCAGCATCGACGCCCCTATTGGACGCGACCCACGCCATCGCCAGCAAATGGCGATCACTGCCAGGGGGAGCCGCGAGGCGCGCACGCACTTCCGCGTCCTCCAGCGCTTCGCGCGGCATACACTGCTGCTGTTGCAACTGGAAACGGGCCGCACGCACCAGATCCGTGTTCACCTCAAGGCTATAGGACACCCGGCAGTCGGCGATCCAGTCTATGGCTCTGGCAATGCCCGGCACCAGCCCCGGCTGGATCGCCAGTTCCTCCATGCCTACCAGCTCCAATTTACCCATCCGACTACAGGAAAGACGCTGGAATTCGAGGTGCCCCTGCCTGCCGATTTGCAAAAAATTCTGGAGCAGGAAATTGTCTTATAGGCCCCTTGGAAAAACTGACCCCGGTATGCTACACTATGTTCAGCGAGAAAATCTGCTTACACAATTGTATACAAGCGCCGCTATCCGTAGGCACGCCTCCTAGTTGCTTACATTCGTCCGTTCTCATTCGTCTATGTCCGTGGGTACACCACCCATTTGTGCTATTTCTCTTCTGAACAGGACCCTGTTTTCCGTAAGGTATTGTCTATTACGTTCTATGTGTTACAATAGAGACTAGAACATATATTCTAATTCATGTGGATGATGCAGCCCTGGTTCCTCCGACGCCTGTCGGTATTTCTTCCAAATGGAGAAGTGACATCATCAGTGAGAGCGAAAAGGAGAACCACACCATGCCAGTACTGGAGACAACGGATAAAATAGTCCCACGCAGCGTGTTACGCCATCGACCGATTACACCCAATGCCAGCCATGCCGGCCAGCCGACAGGAGCTACCACAATGACGCCGCTTGTGCAGCGAGCGTCTCGTGGGCAGCCCCAGCCAGCAGACGCGAGCGCGGAGGTGACGGAGTGGCAGCGTATAGATGGAGACACTCCTCCTACAGCTCAGCGTGTAACTGGCGCGGCCGCATCTCGTAAGGCGACTACCGGGCCCAAACCTTTGCCAAAGGCATCCCGATCAACGACGAAGACAGCCCAGGCTCACAGCCTATCCGTCCTGCGAGCACATCCGCTGCTCTATCTTGGCGTTGGCATGCTGGCAATGCTGGCACTGTGGACCATGCTCAGCGTGGCCATCTCATGGGGGCAGACCACCCTGGACGATCTGCGCTATGGTCGTCCGCGTACCTACCAGGTCGATCGGTTTGTGGGACACAACGAAGCGGCAGGGGTCCCCAGTCACTTTATGGCGATCAATCTTAATCGGCGCATCGAAATCATCGAATTTCCAGGGGGAGATGCCACTAAGGCCCGTGTATACCTGGGACCACAATTGTTTGGTCCCGGAGATGAGTTGGCCCCGGTCACGCTCAGTTTCGCGGATGTCAATGGCGACCGGAAGCCGGACATGATTATCCGCTTCCAGGACTCCGAGATCGTCTTTCTCAACGACCAGGGCAGCTTCCGTCCCCTGCGTCCAGATGAACGGCCGCAGGTTGAGCGCTACTTGCAGCGCTATCAACCGTGAGCACCGTGCGCTCCGCTCGTCACCCTGAAACAGGCTGTTTCTACGTGCGAGCGGGGCGTATGTGCCTGGCACAATGGGAGCTACTTTTTCTCAGTTCGCGAGGACCGGTGCAGCGTTTCCATATGCCGATGGGCAGTGCGGGACTCGTCTTTCGCAGCCTGGGAGAGGACCGCGCCGACCGAGAAGCCAACACGTTTGCGAGCAGGAATGGTGATCTGCTGCCCGCCGCGAATCGACTTCACCTGGCGAGAAGCCACCTCGCGCAGGCTCCAGGTGCCGAAGCCCATCAAGCGGACCTCGTGGCCCTCGGTAATATCGTCGCGCACGACCTCGGTAAAAGCATCGATGACCTTTGTGGTCTCTTTCAGACTGAGGCCAGCCCTGGAGGCAATCTGATGAATGAGTTCATCCTTGCCAATCACCGTATGGGTCTGGCTCTTTTCAGGTGAAACTGTTGTCATTGTACGTATCCACTCCTTCACATCGTGCAAGGGATGACGAAACCCTTGCGTAGTGGTGCAACGCGCCCTTGTGCCTGTGGTGGAGATCGCTTTACCTGTATCGCTCCACCAGATAGCCGTATCGCGCGTTGGAATGGTGTCACCATCCACTACCACTATACAGAGCCCCACCAAATGGCCCATTCGGCCCGCCG
>JBDTHH010000684.1:0-3883 GCA_039937055.1 Ktedonobacteraceae bacterium
GGACGGCGAGGCAAGCCACGCCCTACGACATTGGCATTCAACGGTTTTTCAACAAGGAGATAGAGAGACATGGCAGAAGCAGTTATTGTGAGCGCGGTGCGCACTCCCATTGGGCGCGCGAACAAGGGAGTTCTCAAGGATGTGCGCGCCGATGATCTGGGCGCCGTCGCCGTCAGGGGCGCGCTTGATCGCGTCCCCCGGCTGGATCGCGCGCTGATCGAAGATGTGCTTATTGGCTGCGCCTTCCCCGAAGGCGAGCAGGGCATGAACGTTGCGCGCCTGATCGGCGCGCTGGCCGGCATCCCGGAGACCGCTGGCGGCGTTACCGTCAACCGTTTCTGCGCTTCAAGCTTGCAGGCGGTGAACATGGCGGCGCAGAACATCATGCTCGACATGGGCGAGGTCTTCGTGGCAGGCGGTATCGAAAACATGTCGCGTGTGCCGATGGGCGGCTTCAACCCCAGCTTCAATCCGCGCTTGATCAAGCCACGCGAAGGCGAGCAGTCCAGTTCGCCCTATCCGTCATCTGAGCTTGAGTATGGCTATTCCAGCTATATCCCCATGGGCATGACCGCCGAGAACCTGGCGCGCGAATACCATATCAGCCGCGAGGCCCAGGACGCCTTCGCGCTGCGCAGCCACCGGCGCGCGATTGCCGCCATCGATAGCGGTATCTTCAAGCGCGAGATCGTGCCGGTTCCGCTGCCTGATGGCCGCGTGATGGACACCGACGAAGGCCCGCGCCGCGATACCTCACTGGAGCGGCTGGCCTCCCTCGAACCGGCCTTCATCAAGGGCGGCACCGTCACCGCCGGCAATTCAAGCCCGCTCAACGATGGAGCTGCGGCAGTAGTGCTGATGTCGGCCGAGAAGGCTCGCGAGCAGGGCATCACGCCGCTGGCACGCGTGATCACGATGGCGGTCTCTGGGGTCAACCCGGCCGTCATGGGCATCGGGCCTGTGCCGGCTGTGAAGAAGGCCTTGCAGCGCGCCGGCATGCAGTTGAGCGATATCGATATCATCGAGTTGAACGAAGCCTTCGCCGCGCAGAGCCTGGCGGTGATCCAGGCCTTGGGCCTCGACGAAGAGCGGGTCAATCCACATGGCGGCGCTATTGCCCTGGGTCACCCCCAGGGTTGCAGCGGCGCGCGCCTCGTCGCCACACTGCTTAACGCACTGCAGACCGCCGACAAGACCCTGGGCATCGCGACGCTCTGCATCGGCGGCGGTCAGGGTCTGGCGACGATTATCGAGAGGATAGCGTAACTATGGCATACCAGATTCGCAGAGCCGCGGTTCTGGGGGCCGGCGTGATGGGCGCGGCGATCGCCGCGCACCTGGCCAACGTCGGCATCCCCTGCCTGCTGCTGGATATCGTGCCGCCGGACGCCGAGCGCGATCGCGATAAAGTGGCGCGCCTGGGCCTGGAGAAGGCGCTGAAGGCTCGCCCTGCCGCGTTCTATAGCAAACGCGCCGCGAAGCTTGTGACCGTTGGCAACGTGGAAGATGACCTGGAAGATCTGGCCGATGTTGATTGGATTATCGAGGCCGTCATCGAGCGCCCGGACAGCAAACGCGCCCTCTACGCGCGCCTGGAGATGGTGCTGGCGCCCGGCACGATCATCAGCTCCAATACCTCCGGCCTGCCCGCTCACATGCTTACAGAGGGCCGCAGCGAGGACTTCCGCCGTAGCTTCCTGATCACCCACTTCTTTAACCCTGTACGCTATATGCGCCTGCTGGAGATCGCGCCCGATGTGGATACCGATCCCGCGCTGGTGACGTTCATGCAGAATTTCGCGACCGAGGTGCTGGGCAAGGGCATGGTACTCTGCAAGGATACGCCCAACTTCATCGCCAACCGCATCGGCGTCTACGGCTTTCTGTCCACCATCCAGCGCGCCCTGAACGAGGGCTACACCGTTAGCGAGGTCGATGCCATCCTGGGACCGAACATGGGCCGGCCCAGATCGGCCGTCTTCCGCACCGCCGATCTCTCTGGCCTGGATACGCTGGTCCATGTGGCCGACAACCTCTACGAGAACGCGCCCAACGATGAACAGCGCGAGATATTCCGCGTGCCAGAGGTCATGTGCGAGATGATCCGGCGTGGCTGGCTCGGTGAGAAGAGCGGCCAGGGCTTCTACAAGCGTATCAAGCAGCCTGATGGCGAATCCACGATCCTGGAACTGAACCTGAACACGCTGGAGTACCAGCCGCAACAGAAGGTGCGCTTTGCCTCGACCGGGGCCGCGCGCAACATCGACGATCCCGTACAGCGCATGCTGGCGATCCTGAACGGCGACGACCGCGCCTCCACGCTGGCGCGCGAGACGCTGGGCGATGCCTTGATCTACGCGGCCTATCGCGCGCCGGAGATCGCCGCTAGCATCGTGGCTGTTGACGAGGCCATGCGCTGGGGCTTCAACTTCGATATGGGCAGCTTCGAGGTCTGGGATGTCCTGCTGGGTCAACCGGAGACCTTGCAAAAGGTCTTACAAGCGAGCGCCGCCTGGCAAGGGAGCAGCCCGCAGACCTCTGCCAGCCTCGCGGAGTTCGCCGAAGCCAATGCCACGCGACTGCCGGACCTGGTGCAGCGGGTGCTGAGCAAGGGGCAGGGCCGCTTCTATACCGGCACGCTGGGACAGCGCCAGTACTTTGACTTCCATAGCGATACGTACCAGCCCGTACCTACCCCGGCGGGCAGTATCTCGCTCGAAGCGGCGAAAACGCAGGACCGGGTGTTGCACACCAACGACGCGGCCTCGCTGATCGACCTTGGTGACGGCATAGCCTGCATCGAGTTCCACACCAAGATGAACGCCATCGAGCCAGGCATCATCGATATGCTGCGCTACGCCGTTGAGGAGGGCCAGAAGCGTTTCCGGGCCATTGTCATCGGCAACGAGGCGGCGGACTTCTCGGCGGGAGCTAACCTCTTCCTGATGCTGATGGGTGCGCGCCAGGGCGAGTGGCAGATGCTGGACGCGTCGATCAACGCCTTCCAGCAGGTCAACCAGTTGCTCAAGTACAGTCCCATCCCTGTGGTGGCCGCGCCTGCGGGTCGCGCCCTGGGCGGCGGCTGCGAAGTGATTATGCATAGCAGCCATGCCCGCGCGCACGCCGAGTCGTACATCGGCCTGGTGGAGGTCGGTGCGGGCCTGGTGCCGGGCGGCGGTGGCTGCAAAGAGCTGCTGTTGCGCCACGGGGCCGGCGTGGAGTCTCAGAAGGCGGGCAAGACGGGCGGACCATTTACGCCGGTGCGGCGTGTCTTCGAGATCGTCTCCTTCGCCACCGTCTCCACCAGCGCGGCAGAGGCCCAGGAACTGCGCTTCCTGCGCAAGACCGACGCCATTACCATCAACCGTGATCTCTTGCTGCGTGACGCTAAAGCCGACGCGCTGCGCCTGGCCGAGGCTCGTGAGGCCGGTAAGTGGCAACCACCGCAGCCGCAGTCGCTGCTCCTGCCGGGTCCAGGCGCACGCCTGGTGTTGGAGCAGCAGATCGAGAACCTGCTGATCACCGGCAAGGTCAGCGAGCACGACGCCGTCGTCGGCCGGCACCTGGCGCGCATCATTACCGGCGGCGACACCTCGCCCGTTACCCCGCTCAGCGAGCAGCAGGTGCTCGATCTGGAGCGGGAGGCCTTCCTCAGCCTCTGCGGCATGGAGAAGACCCAGGAGCGCATGCAGGCCCTGCTGATGACCGGCAAGCCCCTGCGCAATTAATGGTGAAAGGGAGGGCATCGCATGCAATCCGCGTAGGGTTGTCTCCCTTCGCAAAGATGGTGCGGAAAGCGTTCCAAGGCGTATGTGACGTGCAATGCGTAGGGGCGCCGTTTACAAGCCCGCCTGTTCGCCGATGAGATGATGCCGCCGAAGAA
>JBDTHH010000685.1:0-3883 GCA_039937055.1 Ktedonobacteraceae bacterium
GCTCAACGCCAACCCCCTGTTCCAGGTGATGTTTGCCTTGCAAAACGCGCCCTATAGTGCGCTTGAGTTTTCTGGTGTGCAGGTGAAACCCTTCGACATGGAATATTCCACATCACGCTTTGATCTAATGTTGAATATCTATGACCGTGCGGAGGGGTTGAGCGGCGGGCTGGAGTACGACCGGGACCTGTTTCGGCCAGAGACCACCGCCCGGCTGCTGGGGCATTATCAACACCTGCTCCAACAACTGGTGGCCCATCCTGAGCAACCGGTCTCCTCCTATTGCTTGTTGACGACCGACGAATACCACCAGCTTGTCGTCTGGAACGCGACCGCCGTCCGCTGGCCGTATCCGCCCCACACGAGTGTGCAGGAGCTGATCGCCCGGCAGGCGGCTCGCACCCCCGACGCGCTGGCGCTGGTCTTCCAGGAGCAGCAGCTGACCTATGGCGAGCTGCTGGCACGCGCCCAGCGCCTGGCGCAGCTCTTAGGCGAGCAGGGGGTCGGCCCGGAGACCCGTGTGGCGCTCGCCCTGCAGCGCTCTCCCCTGCTGGTCATCGCTCTGCTGGCCGTCCTGTACGCCGGCGGCGCTTATATCCCGCTGGACCCGGACTATCCCGCCGCACGGTTGGCCTTCCTCCTGCAAGATGCCCAGCCCCGCTTGCTGCTCTCCCAGAGCGCGCTCGTCGAACTGCTGCCGGCCAGTGAGATCCCCGTGCTCCTGCTCGATGCGCTGCCGAAGCCTGGGGAGCAGACCCCGCTGGCTCCCGCAGCCCTGGCTCCTGTCTGCCGAGGCGAACAGCTCGCCTATGTCATCTACACCTCCGGCTCCACCGGCCAGCCCAAAGGCGCCATGCTGCCCCAACAGGGTCTGCTCAATCGCCTGCTCTGGATGCAGCAGACCTACCCCCTCTCCGCCAGCGATCGCGTCCTGCAAAAAACACCCATGAGCTTCGATGTCTCGGTCTGGGAGTTCTTCTGGCCCCTGCTCACCGGCGCCTGCCTGGTGCTGGCGCGTCCCGGCGGCCAGCGCGAGAGCGGCTACTTGCGTCACCTGCTGCGCGAGCAGGCCATCACCACCCTGCACTTTGTGCCCTCTCTGCTCTCCGTCTTTTTGCAGGAGCAGCCGTTGCCCCACGACCTGGCTCTGCGGCAGGTCTTCTCCAGCGGGGAGGCGCTCTCCCTGGAGGTGCAGACGCGCTTTTTCCAGCAGAGCCGGGCGGCGCTCTTCAATCTGTATGGTCCCACCGAAGCCTCCATCGATGTAAGCTTCTGGACCTGCCGGCCTGTGCCGGGCAGCCAGCGGGTGCCCATCGGCCAGCCCATCGCCAATACGCAGCTCTATGTGCTCGACGCGCACGGGCAGCCGCAGCCGCTGGGAGTGGCCGGCGATCTCTTTATCGGGGGCATCAGCCTGGCGCGCGGCTATCTGGGGCGGCCCGATCTGACGGCCGAGCGCTTCCGGCCCGATCCCTTCAGCCGTCAGCCGGGAGCGCGGCTCTACTGGACCGGGGACCGGGCGTGCTGGCGGCTTGATGAGCGGGGGCAGGGCGTGCTGGAGTATCTGGGGCGGGGAGATCAGCAGATCAAGCTGCGGGGGTTTCGCATCGAGTTGGGGGAGATCGAGAGCGCGCTGCGAGCGCATCCGGCGGTGCGCGAGGCGGTGGTCGTGCTGCGGGAAGACACCCCGGAGCAGAAATTGCTGGTTGCCTACGTCGTTTCCGAGCCAGGGCAACAACCCGATCATAAGCTCCTGCGCGATTACTTGCGCACCGTGTTGCCAGAGTATATGCTGCCCTCGGCAACGATGCTGTTAACACACCTGCCGCTGAGTCCGAACGGCAAACTAGATCGCCGGGCGCTGCCCGCGCCAGGCGGCATTCGCGCTGATCCCGAAACATATGTCTCACCGCGATCGCCCTTGGAGAAGACCCTGGCGCATATCTGGGCCGAGATTTTACGGCGCGACCGTGTAAGTATTCATGACACATTCTTTGATGCCGGGGGCGACTCTATCCTGGCGCTGCTCATGATCGCGCGGGCGCGCCAGGCAGGACTGCGTTTTACGCCCAGGCAATTGTTCCGATATCAGACCATTGCAGAACTGGCGACAGTGGTTGAAAACATCCACGCTCGCGCTTCAGAAGAGGAGCAAGTGCATGGTCCGATGCCCCTGTCACCGATTCAACGCTGGTTCTTTGAGCTGAATCTGACGAATGTCCATCACTACAACCAGGCGATGCTGTTAGAACTTCTCCCGGAGATGCAACCCGTTTTGCTCAAGCAGGCTCTCCAGCATCTATGGCGGCATCACGCTACTCTACGTTTACGCTTCATGCCTACGGCCGAGGGCTGGCGCCAGTGGTATGCCGAAGGAGATGAGTCGATTGTCTGGCAAGAACTCGACCTTACACAGGGTGCGCATACGTCGCGGGATGCTCTGGCACGAATACGCGCTGAAGCAGTTGAAAGGGCGCACATGGGACTCAATCTTCAGCATGGGCCGGTAGGAACCGCGCTCTTCCTCACGTCTGGTCCGCAGGAGCCCGCGCAACTGCTGCTGATTTTTCACCACCTGGTTATCGATGCCATCTCCTGGCATGTTTTGCTGGAGGATCTCCAGACTGCATATACACAACTGAGCCAGGGGCGCTCCGTGGATCTGCCGCCTGTGACCTCCTCTATCAGGGCCTGGGTTGAGTGCTTGCAGGCGTACGCGCGCACTGAAATACTCAGAAACGAGGCCACACGCTGGCTCAGGCAGGCAGAACAGTCGCGGCGCTTAATGCCCGTTGACTATCCAGGAGGGAAGAATATCTTTGCTTCAATGAACATGGTGCGCGTAGCTCTGCGGGAGCCTGAAACCAGTCTCCTCCTGCATGCCATCCCGCAAGGCCAGCATGTACAGGTCCATGAGTTCCTGCTTGCCGCGCTCTGCCAGACATGGAAGACCTGGACCGGTAGCTACAGGTTGCTGGTGGATGTCGAAGGTCACGGTCGAGAAGATCTTTTTGAAGAGATTGAACTGCAACGCACCGTTGGCTGGTTCACTACCATCTATCCCCAGGAGCTGGAACTCACGCCGGACCTGGATACGATAGCGGCGCTCAACACAATCAAAGAACAGGTGCGGGCGATTCCTCATCGGGGCCTGGGCTATGGCGTGTTGCGCTACCTCTGCGAAGACCAGGAGCTACGCGAACGCATGCAGAACCTGCCAGGAGCGGAGATCAGCTTTAATTATCTGGGCCAGGTCGACCAGGTGCTGGCCCCCTTCACGCTTTTCCAGCGCGGCGACGGCGCGATCGGGCCGCTCCACAATCCCACGGGGCAACGGCCATATATCCTGGATTTTATTGCGCAGATTCAGGAAGGGCGTTTGCTCATCACCTGGCTCTACAGTGACCATCTCCACGACAGAGAGACTATCGAAGAGCTAGCAGGGAGCTACCTGCGCACGCTGACTCTGCTGATTGCCGGCTGCCAGGAACCTGTGACCGACCACTATGCCCCCTCGGATTTCCCGCTGGCAGGGCTTACACAGCAAGAGCTTGACGAGATTGTTATAGAGTTTGAGGGATCTCAGGAGTAGCAGCGAAATGAGCAACAAACCTATTGAAGCCATCTATCCACTCTCGCCATTACAGGAGGGCCTGCTCTTTCATACCCTGCGGACCCCAGGCGCGTATCACAATCAGTTCATCTGCACTTTTGAGGGCGGTCTGGATGTGCCCTGTTTTCAGCAGGCCTGGCAACAGGTCCTACATCTGCATCCAGTCTTACGCACGGCGATCCTCTGGAAACGTCGCGGCAGTCCCTTACAGCTAGTTCATAAGCAACTCACTATCCCCTGGCGTTGTGAGGACTGGCGCGCCCTCACGGC